>CACIQS010000005.1 GCA_902588855.1 uncultured Pelagibacteraceae bacterium
CAAAAGTAACGAATGTAACTTTCAACGATGAAAAGTTTGAAATAACTTATCAAGATAAAGTTAAAAATGAAATTTCAAAAGAAACGTTTGATTATTTAGTTGTGTCTACTGGTCATTTCTCTGTTCCATTTATTCCTGAATATAAAGGAATGAATTCCTTCCCTGGAAGAATAATGCACTCACATGATTTTAGAGATGCTGAAGAATTTAGAGGAAAAGATGTAATTGTCTTAGGTAGTAGTTATTCAGCTGAAGATGTTGCTCTACAGTGTAATAAATATGGAGCTAAAAGCGTAACTATTGGATATCGAAATGCACCTATGGGATTTAAATGGCCTAAAGGTATGAAAGAAGTGCACTATCTAGATAGATTAGAAGGAAAAAAAGCAATTTTTAAAGATGGCACTGAACAAGATGCTGATGCAGTAATATTATGCACAGGTTACTTGCACCATTTTCCATTTTTAGATGAAAGTATAAAATTAAAAACTCATAACAGATTATATCCTCCAAAATTATATAAAGGAGTTGTTTGGCAAGATAATCACAAAATTCTTTACCTTGGTATGCAGGATCAATTTCATACTTTTAATATGTTTGATTGCCAAGCTTGGTTTGCAAGAGATGTGATTATGGGAAAAATTCAAATACCAAGTGCTGATGAAGTAAATAAAGATATCAATAAATGGGTTGCTATGGAGGAAAAATTAGAAAACCCAGATCAAATGATTGATTTTCAAACTGAATACACAAAAGAACTTCATGATATGTCTGATTATCCAAAAATAGATTTTGAATTAATCAGAAAACATTTCAAAGAGTGGGAACATCATAAAGTAGAAGATATTTTAACTTACAGAAACAAATCGTTTTCATCACCTGTAACTGGTTCTGTTGCGCCTATACACCATACTCCATGGGAAACTGCAATGGATGACTCGATGGAAACTTTTTTAAATAAATAATTAATAGTTAACTTTTAATTTTTTATTTTTTGTGATTGCAATTAATAGTGCATGCATAAGTGGTATTTTATTTTTTTTGATATTTTTTAAAATGAAGGCTGCAATCTCTCTAGCAAGATCTGCGCCCTCTACTGTATCATTTTTCATAAATTTGTTTTTTGCAATTTTAAAAGTGTATCCTTTACCTAAATATTCACCCATTTTACTGTTTCTTCCTCCAACAGCACTAACATATAAATCACCCACTCCAGCTAATCCATGAACTGTTTCTTTTTTACCTTTAAAATATTTTATTAAATACTCCATTTCATCTAAGGATTTTCTAAATAAAGCTGAGGCGGTATTTTCTCCTTCGCCTGATCCAATAATCATTGAATATATATTTTTAATTGCAGATGAAAATTCAACACCTTTTAAATCTCTTGAATATTCTGTTTTATAATATTTAGTTGAGATTAATTTTCCTATATTTTTTGCTATATTGATATTCTGATTTGCTATCACAGTATAACTTTTGATTTTTTTTGCTAACTCTTTTGCTAAACAAGGTCCTTTTAATACTGAAATATTTAAATTTTGATTTCCTTTGCTCAATTGTTCTGACATGGTAATAATTTTATTATTATTTCGATCATACTTAAGACCTTTGGTTAAAACTAATATAGAGATTTTTTTCTTTATATTTTTCAAATACTGTCTGACCATTTCAATTCCAATAGAGCTTACAGCAACAACAATTAGATCCCATTTTTCATCAAGTAATTCTAATGAAAACTTTTTGATAAAAACTTTTTTTGATAATTTAAGTTTTAATGCTGGATGAAATTTATTTTTTTTTAATAATTTATTTTGAAGATCTTTGTCATATGGTTCGGTCAAAGTTACATTATGATTATTATCAACTAAAGGAAATGTAAACGCAGCACCCATTGCACCAGCTCCAATTACTAAAATCTTATTCATAGATTAAACTATGCTAAAGTCTTTTTAATTGCTAATTTCCAACCATTTAAAAGGTCTTTTCGAAAGTTTTTTTTCATTTTAGGATTAAATATTCTATCTTTTTTCCACATATCTTTAATTTGATCTAAAGATTTATATTCTCCTATTTGATATCCGGCCAACAAAGCCACGCCCAAAGCAGTTGTCTCTAATATTTTTGGTCTAACAACTTTTAAATTAATAATATCAGCTAAAAATTGTGTAAACCAATTATTTGCAACCATTCCACCATCTACCTTAACTATCCTTGGTTTCAAACCATCCTTGTTCATTGAGTCAAATAAATCAAAACTTTGATAACCAACAGATTCTACTGTTGCTCTCACAATACTTTTCCAATCACTGTCTCTTGTTAGTCCTGTAATTACTCCTCTTGCATCTGGTCTCCAATAAGGAGCTCCCATTCCACTAAAAGCTGGCACAACAAAAACACCATCATTAACTTTAGAAGATTTTGAAATCTTTTCAGTTTCGGGTGCTTTTTTGATCAATTTAACTTTATCTCTTAACCATTGTACTCCTGCGCCTGCTATAAAGATTGAACCTTCTAAAGCGTAAGTATTTTTGTTGTTTAATCGATAACAAATAGTAGTCAGTAATTTATTTTTTGAATTAATTTTCTTTGTACCGGTGTTCATAATAACAAATGCGCCAGTGCCATATGTACTTTTTATAGAACCTTTTTCAAAACAAGTTTGTCCAAATGCTGCGGCTTGCTGATCACCAAGAACTGCAGAAATTGAAATCTCAACTCCTGTAATTTTTTTATCTGTTTTTCCAAAATTATCTGCTGAATTCTTCACTTCTGGTAAAATTTTTTTTGGAATATTTAGTTTTTTTAAAATTTCTTTATCCCAATTATTATTATTGATATTATACAGCATTGTTCGGCTCGCATTAGATGCTTCAGTTAAATGCTGCTTACCTTTTGTTAATTTCCAAATTAAAAATGTATCAACAGTCCCAAACAATAAATCATTTGAACTTAGAAGTTTTTTTGAAATTTTAACATTGTCTATAATCCATTTAATTTTAGTTGCTGAAAAATATGGATCTATAAATAAACCAGTTTTCTTTCTAAATGAGTTTTCATAATTTTTTTTCTTAAGTAATTTACAGTAATCTTGAGTTCTTCTATCTTGCCATACAATTGCATTATAAATAGGTTTCCCAGTTCTTTTGTTCCATAAAATTGTCGTTTCCCTTTGATTTGTAATTCCGATTGTGAGTATGTGACCTTTTAATTTTTTTGCTTTATTTATTACTTGTTTTAAAGCTTTGAGTGTTGTGGACCAGATCTCATTTGGATTATGTTCTACCCAACCATTTTTTGGAAAATATTGTTTAAATTCAAATTGTGAAACAAAAACAATATTACCTTTTGTATCAAATAAAATTACTCTTGATGATGTTGTTCCTTGATCTATAGAAATAATAAATTTTTTCAATGGACTAAGCTATACCTAAATGTTTTTTTCTTTTTTCTACCCAGCTTCGTATAAGGTTATCAAAAATCAAAGCTATGAAAGCTACACAAACACCTAAAGTTAATCCAATTCCTGCACCATTTTTATCTGAAAGAGCTTTTAAAATATATTGTCCTAAATCCTCAGTTCCAATAAAAGCTCCAATAATCACCATAAATAAAGCAAAAACGATTGTTTGATTTATTCCTAACATCATATGTGGAAATGCAAGAGGAAATTCGATTTTAGTTAATCTTTGAAATTTATTAACACCTGACATTGTTGCAGCATCATGTAATCCAGCTGGAACACTTCTTAATCCTTCAATAGTATATCTAGTTGCTGGAATTGTTGCATAAACAATTACTGCTATTAAAACAGAAGTATCTGTAATTCCAAAAAGCATCATTACTGGAATTAAATACACAAAAGATGGAAATGTTTGAAAAATATCACATACACCCAACATAAAGCTAGCGGTATGCTTATTTTGAAAACTTAAAGTACCAACTATAAAACCAATTGTGCAAGATACAATAACTCCAAATGTTGCCATATAAGTTGTGACTAAAGCTCTATCCCACCAAGGACTTAATGCTATAAATAATGTTAAACCACATACAATTAAAGCGGAACGGATACCACCAATCAAATAACCAGCTCCTACTACTAAAACTATCGTAGCTACAGCTGGCATTCTTAAATATAATGCTCTCATTGGTTGAAGGACATCTTGAATTAACCATGTATTAAATGCTTTTATGTAAACAAAAAAAGTATCAAAAATCCAATCAACTCCTCTATTCCAAAAATCAGCTGTTGATATACCTTTGTTGTGTGGAACCTCAAATAAATAGTTATGAGTTCCTTTGAAAAAATAAGTTCCTAAATATGCAAGTATAATACCAACAACCACCGTTCCAACAAAAAATAAAATATTTTTATTTCTTTGTACAAAGGTAAGGTTACCAAAGTAATCCTCTTGTTTGTTGGCCCAAGCTAATGACATTTTATCTAAAAGTATTGCAATTAAACTAATGCACAATCCAGCTTCTAATGCCAAACCAATATCTAGTCTATTTAATGCTAAAAGTAAGTTATATCCCAAACCCTTTGCAGCAATAAAGGCTGAAATAACTGCCATTGAAAAACAAACCATTATAACTTGGTTTACTCCAATCAAAATATCTCTTCTTGCTGTTGGAATTAGAACCTTAAACATTAGTTGCCAATTATTACATCCACTCATTTTACCTGCCTCTATGACTTCTGGAGGAACTGCTCTTAACCCTAATATGGTTAATAATATCATTGGTGGAATTGCTACAATCATTGTTATGATTACTGCTGCATGATCTCCCACTCCAAACAAAACCATTGCGGGAACTAAAACTGCATATTGTGGCATGGTTTGCATCACTAAAAGTATTGGATACAAAGCTTTTTCAAATCTTTTATTTTTAAATGCTGCAATTCCCAAACCCAAACCAAATATAAATGATAAGGGGGCAGCAACTAATATGAAAGAAAGAGTTTGCATTGACGGTTTCCATTGGCCAAAAATAGAAATATAAACCATCGTTAAGCCTGCAAATAAAGCAAGGCCCCTTCCACTTAGGTGGTAGCTAAGCAACACTGCTCCTGCAGTAACTATTGTCCAAGGCATGCCAGGCAACTCTGCCCAAGGATTATCGCTAATCCAATCCCAGCCTGTAAATGTAACTATTGTATTTATACCTCCTATTAAAATTTCTCTAATCAATTCAATTAAAAACGTCATAAAAAACGTTAATTTTCTGCTTACTTCTAATAATAAAGGTCGAGTTTTAAATTCTTGAGTATCTTCATTCCAAAACTCCAACGGCATCCATTCATTCATTAGAAAAAATAATGAATCATTAATCCAAATAGGTAACCATCCTAATAAAGGTGGTAACCTCCAAAAAACATCAAAGGCGTAATATCTTACTTCTTTACCTAGAAAAACGTATGTACTTTGGTTTGGATCCTTAACAAATTCTGCCTGTCCTCTTATAAATTTATATGTTTCGGGTACATCAATTGCAAAACATAAACCAAAAAAAACAAGTAGTAAAAACAACCATTGAAAAAATTTTGGATATTTCTTTAAAATTTCCATAATTAATTTCCGTCTGTTCTACCTCCAAAAACTGTATTAATTATTTTTGAAGGATTTATTGAACCAATTAAATTATTTTTATTATCAACAACACCAACTGTTTTTTTCTGAGTAAGAATTTTTTCAGCAACATTTTCTATCACCTCATTTTTTGAAACCATTAAATGACCAATGCCATCTGTGGATTTATCCATAACATCTTCAATTAATAGAACTTTTTCTCTTGGTACTTCCTCGGTAAATTTTCTTACATATTCTGTTGCTGGATTTAAAACAATTTTAGCAGGTGTATCCAATTGTTCTATTAATCCATCCTTCATTATTGCAATCCTGTCAGCAAGTTTTAATGCTTCATCAAAATCATGGGTGATAAACATAATTGTTTTTTTTAATTGCTCTTGAAGTCTTAAAAACTCATCTTGCATTTCTTTTCTAATTAAAGGATCTAATGCAGAAAAAGGTTCATCTAAAAACCAAATATCTGGTTCAACAGCTAATGACCTTGCTATACCTACTCTTTGTTGTTGCCCCCCTGAGAGTTCTCTTGGAAAGTAATTTTCTCTTCCATCAAGTCCAACCAATTTAACCATTTCCAGTGCTTTACTGATGCTATCCTCAGTTTTAATACCTTTAATTTGTAGAGGGAAAGCAATATTTTCAATTACGGTTTTGTGTGGCAGCAAAGCAAAACTTTGAAATACCATACCCATTTTATTTCTTCTAAGATCAATAAGCTCTTTATCATTTAATTGTAACAAATCTTGTCCCTCTATGAAAATTTTTCCACCTGTTGCTTCTGTTAATCTAGAAATACATCTTAATAAGGTTGACTTGCCTGATCCAGATAAACCCATCACAACCAGCATTTCTCCTTTTGCAACTTCAAAAGATGCATTATTTACTCCGACTATACATCCGTTTTCTTGAAAAGTTTTTGCGTCTACATTACCATTTGCTTCTTGAAGCATTTTTTTGGCATTTTCACCAAAAATTTTATAAACCGACTCGCATTTAATTACTGCATCAGACATAAATTTTTATAAAGTTATACGATATTTATATAAATTAAAATCGTAATAATTGTTCCTCCTCATTAAAAATTTTTAATAAAATAAACTCTTGTATCAATTCCTGTACTTAAAAAACTTAATGCTTCACCAGTTACTGTTATGCTTTCATCCACTCCAACATTATTTCCACTCACGGTGAAACCTGCAAAGCATTTACTTTTTTCTTGGTCCCATTTTACAAATGTTTCATCAATTTTGTTACCATTTATTGTGTAAATTTCATGTGCTCTATGATTTAAAAAATTTGCACCCATAATTGCACGTTGTGGAATTAGTTTTGTAGCTTTACAAACTTGTTCATATATTTCATCAGTCAATTTATGATGATCTGTTCCATCAAAGGTAACTAAAATTCCAGATGGAAGTTTTGAAATAAGTGCACTTAGTTTTTTTTCTTCAGCAATTCTTTCCTCTTCTAATTTCATTCTTTTTACAAGATCATCTCCTTCTCCAAACATTCCATTCAAAATAGTAAAAGATAAAATAACTATTAACATTATTACAATTAAACCTATAAATTGCCTTAATTCCTGAGGTAATTCTTTAAACTTGTTTAGATAATTTTCCTTAGACATTATTCTTGTAATTTACCATTTAGCCAAGTTCCTGTTTTTTGTTTTCCGTCAGACCAGGTGAAAGTTCCTTGACCATTCATAAAACCATTGGCCCACTCTCCTTCATACGTAGAGCCATCTGGGAAAAATAAAGTTCCTACTCCACTCCACTCACTATTTTTAAATTCTCCTTCATAAATATAACCATTTGGCCACGTTTCGATCCCTTTGCCATTTTTTTTTGTACCAACCCATTCTCCTTCATATGTAGTTTTATCAGTATAAATCCACTTCCCATAACCGTTTTCACAATTACCTTCTTTGCAACCTGTACTTCGGGCAAATGCTGATGAGGTAATTAAAAAGGTTAAAATAATTAAAGAAAGAAATTTTTTCATAGATATATTTTACACAAAATTAACTAAAAAAAAATCCCCCCCAAATAATTGGGGGAGATTTCAATTTTTAACTTTTATACTTATCCTTATTTTACAAAAGCTTTCCAAGTTGACTCATTATCAGCTAACCATTTTTTTGCTGCATCTTGGTGAGTCATACCATCAACGTCAACTAAAGCTGCCATTGCTCCAATTTGACTTGTAGAAAATGACATTTTTTTAAATGCTGCTGCCGCCGCAGGATGAGTTTTTGGGAAATCCTCATGAACTGCTTTTTTTAAGTATCCATCAGGAGAACCACATTTACCGTCTCCACCATCAGCTGGTCTACAACCTGCTGTATACGGAGGAAAATCAATAAAAGTAAAACCAGCACCATCAGTAAAGTTTGGTGTCCAGTTAAATATAATAGTTCCTCTTCCCTCTTTTTCAGCTGCTTTTAACTCTGCCCAAAGTGCATCTGCACCTCCAGCAAATTTAACCCACCAAAGATCACCTAAACCAAGTGCATCAATTCTTTGAGGTATTAAATCACCGTGCCAAGTTTGTGGTCCTTCCAACATTCTTCCTTTTCCATCTGGAGAGTCAGGAGTTGTAAAGTTTTTAGCACAGTCAGGATTTTTTAAAGCTGTCCAATCTGGTAGACCAGGACATAAACCTTTTTCAACAACCCAATTTGGATATCCCATATCCTCAAGAGTTCTTGCTTCATGATCACCCCAGTCTAATAAACCACCTTTGTCTCTTGCTGTATCAAAAGATTTTCCAAAAGCAGATTCCCAAACTTCATGTGAAATTGTTACATCACCAATTCTAATTGATTCATAAACTGCTTGTGAGTCAACACCTTCAGCATATGTAACGTTGTTACCCATACTTTCAAATATTCCACCAATAACGTATGCCATAACAATTTGTGATGACCAGTTATGAGTTGGTATTACGATGGGCTTTTTGCTATCTGCAGCGTTAGATATTCCTGTGAAACTTACTACAGAAATAACTAGAGCAGACAATAATGACATTATTTTTTTCATTTTTTCCCCTCTATATTAATATTAATACTAATACTCTATGTTAAAACGAACAGTCAGGTAAAGTATTATTAGTTCTAAAAAATATATATATATTTAATCAATAAAAATGGTGATAAAAAATATATCAATATTTAAAATTTTAAAAAATGTTTGGAACAAGTAAAGACATTAAAAATCCTGGACTAAATATTTTACCACCTGGAGTTGAAAGACACATTGTAAATGGCGGTGCTCTTACTGCTTTTCAAATTTTTCCAGATGATGAAATAGAAATAATAAATGATGAAGGAAATCAAATTTGTGAAATAATTTGCTTTAATAAAGACGGAAAACCAGAATTAGAAATCTTAAATCTAAAAGAAAATAGTGAAAAAAATTTCATACGAGATATTTTAAACGGGAAAGATGAAACAATCTTAGCAACAAATTACCAATTAAAAAAAAGAAATTTAAATATAAAAGAATCTAAATCATCAATAGTTTTTGATCTTGATACAAAAGCTGGAGAAAAGATTAAACTTAAATCAAAAGATAAATGTTATGCGATCTTTGCTGCACCTGGCGAAGATATGGATGTTACAAAACAAAATCCACCGACAGATTTAACTATATTTATTAAAAGAGCAAAAATTATAAATGATAAAGAGCTAAGTGTTATACCTGATCCAGTTTTTGATCCACTTTATGAAGAAAACATAGATAAAGAAACTTCAACATCTTACCAAGTTAAAGAAGGAGATTACATTCAAGTTATAAGTCCAACTGGAAGACAATGTTCAGACTTTGTAGCATTTGATACAAAAAAATTAGAAAAAGGGATTGAAAAAGGATTAGATTGGCAAACTACTAGAACGTTTATGGGAAACACTTTTCCTGGTCCTGGGTTACATTCAAAATTTTATGATACTGATCATGAACCCTTAGTAGAGGTAATAAGAGATACAGTTGGTAAACATGATACTTTTAATCTTGCATGTACTTCAAAATATTATGAAGATGCTGGTTATTTTGGTCATCCTAATTGCTCTGATAATTTAACTGAGAGTATGTCTAAATATGGAGTTCAAAAACAAAAGGGATGGCATGCAATTAATTTATTTTTTAATACATCTGCTGCTGGATTAAATTCTGTAATATCAGATGAATCTTATTCTAGACCTGGTGATTATGTAATGTTTAGAGCGTTAAAAGATTTAACAATTGGTACTACAGCTTGTCCTAGCGATATTGATGCTTGTAATTCATGGAATCCTACTGAAATTTTTGTTAGAACTTACGACAAAAATAAGGAATTTAGAAAATCATTTGCTTTTCGAATGAAAACAGATTCAGAAAAAAAACTAACTAGAAATTCAGGTTTCCACGAACGAACATCTCAACTAACTAGAAATTATGTTGATGCAAGAGGTTTTTGGCTTCCAAATGATTATACGAAACATGGAATAGTAAATGAATATAATGCCTGTAGAAAAGATGCGGTATTAATTGATTTATCTTCACTTAGAAAATTTGAAATAATAGGTCCAGACGCTGAAGAACTATTAAACTACACACTTACTAGAAACATCAAAAAATTATCAGTTGGCCAAGTTGTCTATTCTGCAATGTGTTATGAAAATGGAATGATGTTTGATGATGGAACATTATTAAGATTAAGTGAAACAGGATTTAGATGGATATGTGGTGATGAGTATGCTGGAGAATGGTTAAAAGAAATAGCAAAGAAAAAAAATTTTAATGCAAATGTTAAAAATTCAACTGACCAAATTAGTAATGTTTCTATACAAGGTCCAAAAAGTAGAGAAATTTTAAAAAAAATAATTTTTACACCACCTACTCAACCTTCTATTGATGAGCTTGGCTGGTTTAGGTTTACAATTTGTAGAATTGAAGAATTACAAGGTATTCCACTAATCGTTTCTAGAACAGGTTATACAGGTGAGCTTGGTTATGAAGTTTGGTGTCATCCAAATCATGCACCTGAGGTTTGGGATAAGTTAATGGAAGCAGGAAAAGATGATGGATTAATTCCTGCTGGTTTTGCTGCTCTTGATAAACTTAGAATTGAAGCTGGATTAATTTTATTTGGAAATGAGTTTGATGGTCAACAAGATCCCTTTGAAGCAGGAATAGGTTTTGCAGTTCCTTTAAAAACTAAAGAGGAAGACTTCATTGGTAAAGAAGAATTAATTAAAAGAAAAAACAATCCTCAAAAAAAATTAGTTGGCTTAGAATTAATTGGAAAAGAAATTGCAGGTCACGGTGATTGTGTTCATATTGGTAGAGCTCAAGTGGGCATTGTTACAAGTGGATGTCTATCATCAACTCTAAATAAAAATGTAGCTCTTTGTAGAATTGATTCTCAATATTCAGAAATTGGAACAGAAGTTGAAATTGGAAAAATAGATGGTCACCAAAAAAGAATTGGTGCAAAAGTCGTTGGATTTCCATTCTATGATCCAACTAAATCAAGAGTAAGATCTTAAAAAATGCCAAAAGAAAAAAAGACCCTTTTAGATTTTTGGGAAGAACAAATGAAACAATCCCATACCTCTAGTAATTATTTTTTTAGAAAGTCACCTTCTCATTATCATATGATGTTGTTAGTTATGTCAGCTTTTAAAGAAGGTACAAAATTATCTGTTGAAGAATTAAAAACAAAATTATTTAAAACATCTAGGCCAAAATCAGCATTAATAATTACTGAAGCTTGTGAAAAAGGATTCTTTAAACTTGAGAAAACTTCAACTGACCAGCGAATTAAAAATATAGTACCAAGCGAGTCATTTATTAAAGAGTTTAATGACTATTTAGATACGCTCAAAAACATCAGTTATTAAATAAACATTGATAACTGAAAAAAATATCTAATTTTTATATATAAAATTTACTTCTATAAATAATTATATTAATTAACATTATCAAAAAATAATGTTTTGATATGACGACATTACCCTCAAAAGCAAAAGTAGTGATAATCGGTGGTGGTATACACGGTTTAAGTACTGCATGGAAACTTTCAGAAACTTACAAAAAACCTGGCGACATAGTTGTATTAGAAAAAAAAGATACAGCTGCTGGTGCAAGTGGAATTGCATGTGGTGTTGTAAGAAATAATTATTTTCAGCCAGCAATGAGAGAATTGATGGCTCATTCGGTTTCAGTTTGGGAAAGTGATCCTAAAGCATTTAAATATAATCCAGTTGGATACTTACAAATATCTCCAGAAGTAATGCATGAAGATGTTGCGAGTATTTATGAACAACAAAAAGCAATTGGATATGAGTCAGTTTTTATTGAAGGTGAAAAAGATTGCACAAATTACATGAAGGGAATTTTTGATGATTGGCAAGCGCAAGGTATCACTTCTGTACTTCATGAAAAAAAAGGTGGATACGCATTTAATAAAGACTCTATTAAAGCACTTGAGAGCAAGTCTACATCTAATGGTGTTCAGGTTATGAAAGGTGTAAGAGTAACTGGTTTTAAAAAGGGAAGTAATAGTCAAGCAGTAACTGGTGTTGAAACTGACAAAGGAACTATTGAGTGCGAACAAGTAGTTGTTGGTGCAGGACCATGGGCAAGAGATTTTTGGAATATGTTGGAGCTACCAAAGACAGCTCACATAAAAGGTAAAGATGGTAAGATGCATGAAACTGATATGTGGACTTATTGGATGCTTCAAGAAGGAGTTATCGGTGTTGAGCCAGATTTCTTAAAAACAAATGATGGTAAACAACCACCTGTAGTTCACGTGGACTCAACAGCACCTTTGTATTCCGACAAAACAAAAAAATTATTAACAGATAAAATTTGGGGAATTTATTACAAACCTGATATTGAAGGTTTAGGTGTACAAGGCGGAACTTCTCCTTACATTGTTAAAAAACATTTTGACCAAGTAAATGTTGATCCTTATGGAATTGAATCTCCAGAGTATCAAACAACAGATGCTTTTAGTGAAATGTGGTGTTCAGCACTTGCACATTGCCAAAAAAGATTTGAAGGAAAATCAGATTTATACAGAAAAGGTCCATCAGGTGGTTTAGGATGTATGACACCTGACTCTTTTCCTATCTTCGATAGATTTTTTGAAAACGTTTACATGATTGCAGATGCTAATCACGGATATAAAATGATTGGTGTTGGTGAACTTGTTGCAAAAGAAATTCTTGGTACTGAAAGTGATTTATTGAAACCGTTTAGATTCAACCGTTACGAGAAGGGTGAACTTCATCCTACTTCTAACAGTCCGTTCCCTTGGAGTTAAACTCTAAGCCTAGACACAAATAAAATTTTCAGCTACTTTTGAATAAATTAAATTCATTGAGGGGTGAAAATGACAGATCTAGAAAAACACGTTAACCAACCGGGACGTGCTAAATTAGTTAAAGACGTAAGAGCAAAAATTAAAGAGTTAGGAATAACTTATATTTATTTTCAATTTATTTCAGTAACTGGAAGAGTTGTAGGAAAAGGTATTCCTGCTGATCATTGGGAAAGAACCGCCGAAAAGGGTTTTCAATTAGTTTATGGTTCTACTGCAAATTTATTTTTAGATCGTCACAATAATTATATCGGTTACGGTCCGGAGGCTATGGAGCTTGTAGGTATTCCTGATCCGGAGACTTTTGTGCAATTACCTTGGGATAAAAGGGTTGGTCGAGTTTTCTGTACTTGTTTTAGAAATAGAGAAGAAAGAGTAAATCCAGGCGGTCACTTAACTTCAGACTGTAGAGGAAATTTAAGAATTTTCATGGATGAATTTAAGAAAAAACATGGTCTTGAATTAAGAGTTGGTACTGAACCTGAAATGATGTGGTTGACTAAAAATGAAGATGGAACACCGTCAGGTAAAGGTTTCTCAAAACCTTTCTGTTACCATATTGATCAATTCGAGTCATTAAGACCAGTGTTTATGCAAGTAATAGAATATGCAAATGCTATGGGCCTTGATATGATTCAAGGTGACCATGAAGATGCGCCAGGTCAATTAGAATTAAACTGGACTTATGATAACGTTTTAAGAAATGCAGATAGGTTATCTACTTACAGACAAATTTGTGCACAAGTAGCTAGAGAACATAATTTAATTGCTTGCTTTATGACAAAACCTTTTATGGGTGTCTCAGCAAGTGGTTGCCATACAAATATGTCTTTATGGAAAGGTGGAAAGGTTAAAGTAAATAAACTTGGTCATAAATCTTTACCAGGAGTTGATGGGGTATTTAGTTATGTTGAGGGTGGAACAAATACTTTTATGCCTGATACAAAAGATATGCAAATGCCAGGTAAAATTGGTTTGCAATCAATTGCAGGTATCATGGAACACTTACCAGCATTAACAGCTCTTGGATCTTCAACAGTAAATTCTTACAGACGATTGTGGGATCAAGGATTTTGGGCACCTGTTTATGCTGACTGGGGATATCAAAACAGAACTTGTGGTCTGAGGGTTTCAGCTCCAGGAAGATTTGAGTATAGATCAGTTGACTCGATGCATAATCCTTACTTATTAGGTGCTGCATTATTAAAAGCTTGCGATGAGGGTATAAGTAAAAAAATGAAACCAGCAGCTCCTGAGTCTAGAAATATTTATGAAGCTCAAAAAGCTGGTAAAGATGTTAAAAAACTTCCATTAAGTTTGGGTGAAGCTTTGGACAGACTTGCAGAAGATGAAGTTATCAAATCTGCAATGCCAGATGAGATGTATAAAGTTTTCCATTGGTACAAAAATGATGAGTGGGAAAGATTTCTTGGTGCAACAACACAATGGGATCTGGATACTTATCTTGATTGCTTACCGTAGGTCATAAAATAATAGAAAGGGTAAAAAAATATGTGTGGGATAGCAGGATTAATTCATAGAGGAAAATCCTCAAATGTTGGAAGCGAATTACAAGGAATGCTTCAAGCGTTAAAACATAGAGGTGAAGACTCAACTGGATATGCTTTGTATGGAGATACAGATGGTAAAAATTTCATAATGCGTTTTAAAGTTGGTGAAAACGTTGGAGAAGGAAGTTCATCTATTATGGAAGATGTTTCTGTTTATGATGAAAGAAAAAAAGTTGTGGATCAAACTCTAGCTGAAATGGGAGCTAAAGTTGTCAAAGAAGAAAGAACACTTCCCTACTCTTTAAGGTATGAAATTGATTATAATGTAAAAGACCTATTGGAGTTTTCTCAACGTATAGAAAGTATCCCTGGTGTAGAGATTCTTTCAATGGGTAAATCTTTGGAAGTTATTAAAGATCTTGGAAACGCTAAAATGGTTTGTGATAGATATAGCTTAGATAAAGTAGTTGGAACTCATGCTATTGGTCATGCTAGAATGGCTACAGAGTCTGGTGTAGATATTAAATCTGCTCACCCTTTTTGGGGTTATCCATTTAGTGATGTATCTGTTGTTCATAATGGGCAGTTAACTAATTATTGGAACAATAGAAGAGTTTTAGAAAACAAAGGTATGAGATTCATGTCTGAATGTGACTCAGAATTGATTGCAGTTTACCTTGCAGAAAAAATGAGAGATGGAGCAACTTTAGAAGAAGGAATGAAAGCATCTTTAACAGGTTTAGATGGTGTTTTTACTTACTTTGTTGCAACGAAAGACTCTTTGGGAATGGCAAAAGACACAATGGCTGCAAAACCTTTGGTGTTATACGAGTCTGATGATTTAGTTGCAATGGGATCAGAAGAAATAGCAATAAGATCCGTATTACCACAAGAAATTGATACATATGATCCATTTGATGGGGAGGTGAAAGTATGGCAAATCTAAAAACAGTATCGAAAAAATCAAAAGCCCAATCAATGGGTATGCACACGGAGGTATTAACAGGAAGAACTCAACAAAAGTTCTTTAACCCTGATGAGGCAGAAAACTTTTATTACTTTGGTACGTACGATGTAGACTTCAATAAAAGAACTGAACTTGATGTTAAAGACATGACAGCTCCTGAAGCTAATAAAGAAATTGATAACTTAATGAGCCAAGGATATGGCACAATAGTAATAAAAAACCCACAAGGTAAACATAGTCTTGGGGTTGGTATTTTAAATAAACTTAATTTAATTTTTGAGGGAAGTTTAGGATACTTTGGAATGGGATCATGCGATGGTCCAATTGTTAGAATAAATGGAAGAGTTGGATGGTCATGTGCAGAAAATTTAATGGCTGGTAAAGTAGTAATTGAAAAGAATGCTGGATCTTGTTTTGGTGCGGCAATTAGAGGTGGAGATTTAATTTGCAAAGGTAGTGTTGGTGCTAGAACTGGTATTGATATGAAAGGTGGAACCATAATAATTGGTGGTGACGCTGGTGCCTTTACTGGTTTTATGATGCAAAGAGGTAGAATAATAATTCTTGGAGATGTTGGAATTAACCTAGGCGACTCTATGTACGATGGGACAATTTTCGTAGGTGGAGAAATTGGTTCTTATGGTAGTGATGCAGTAGATGCAGAATTAACATCTAGTGATCAAGATTGGCTAAAAAGAAAATTAAAGGTAGCTGAAATTGGTGAAAATTTTGACGTTAGTAAAATGAAAAAAATTGTAGCTGGTAAAAAACTTTGGAATTATGACAATTTGGAACCTACAGAGAAGAAGGGAGCAATATAATGCCTAAGAAAAAATCTAAAAAAGTTAAAAAAAATGGAAAAGGTGTTGGTGGAAAAGCTGATGTCCATGCGCATGAAGAGGGCAAAAGAAATAAAAGTTTATTAGGTCATAACGCTATCTTCACACCTGAAGTAATAGACGACATTCATATTAAATCACAATTAGGAAGATACAGAATGCGAGGAATGGCATTGATGAAAAAAATTCCTACTTTTGATGATTTGGTTTTCTTACCTGGAACACTAACTAGATTTGTAATCGAAGGTTACAGAGAAAAATGTGAAACAAAAACTGTTATTGGACCAAGATGTGAAAATCCAATTGAATTAGATATTCCAGTTTATATTACAGGAATGAGTTTCGGTGCGCTTTCTTATGAAGCAAAAACTGCTTTAGCAAGAGGAGCTACTATGGCTGGAAGCGCTACTTGTTCAGGTGAAGGTGGAATGATACCGGATGAAAGAAGATATTCTGAAAAATGGTATTACCAATGTATTCAATCAAGATATGGTTTTAATCCTCATCACGCTCAATTAGCTGATGGAATTGAGGTATTTATTGGACAAGGGCAAAAAGTTGGTATGGGTGGACACTTAATGGGTCAAAAAGTAACTGACCAAGTTGCAGAGATGAGATCATTACCATCAGGTATTGACCAAAGATCACCCGCAAGACACCCTGACTGGTTAGGTCCAGATGATTTGGCTCTAAAAGTTGAGGAGTTAAGACAATTAACAAAAAATAAAGTTCCAATTCAATTAAAACTTGGTGCATCAAAAGTTTATGACGATGTACGTATGGCTGCAAAATGTGATCCGGACTCTATTTATTTAGATGGTATGGAAGGATCTACTGGAGCAGGACCTCACATTGCTGCTGCAAATACAGGAATTCCAGGAATCGCTGCTATCAGAGAAGCAAGAAGAGCGATTGATGATGTGGGTAAAACTGGAAAAGTAACATTGATTTATGCTGGTGGAGTAAGAGACGGTGCTGACATGGCTAAAGCTTTAGCTCTTGGAGCAGATGCAATAGCAATTGGTACAGGATCTATGATTGCACTAAACTGTAACAAAGATATCCCTGAAGCAAACTTTGAAAAAGAAATGGGAGTAAAAGCAGGTGAATGTTATCATTGTCATACTGGACGTTGCCCAGTAGGTGTTGCTACACAAGACCCTAAACTAAGAGCAAGATTAAACCCTGATGATGCTGCGTTAAGAGTTTATAATTATCTTCACTCAATGACTTTGGAGGCTCAGCTATTAGCAAGAGCTTGTGGTAAAACAAATATCCACTCTCTAGAGCCTGAAGATTTAGCTGCACTAACATCAGAAGCATCAGCTTTAGCAAAAGTTCCTTTGGCTGGAACTAACTACACAGTTGGTGTTGATAACTACCACAAAATATAGAGGATACTATGCCAAAGAAAAAAAGTAAAAAAGTAGCAAAAACAAAAGAGATCAAAGGTCAGTTAGGTAAAAAGAAAGAGACTGCCAGAGAAAAAATGATCGGTCAGTCTATTGGTTACAGATACGATGTAAATCTTTTACCTGACTATTCTAAACTAACTCCATTTCTTAAAAAATACATAGAAGCAATGGGTTGGGATGATTTAAATTGGTTGGAAGATGTGCACATGGGCTACGAAGAAGATAGACCGGCAGTGTTCTGTAGAAATGCAAATGGTTGGGTTACAATTCCAAAATCAATTAAACTTCCTAACAACCAACAAGACAGAGACATGATTGCAAGAGAGCTTTTAGTTAAGTTTCAAATGTCTCCAAAACACCCTCTTGTTGATTTGAAAAAAGCTTATCTAAAATTTTAAATAACAATCAATAGTTGATTTATTTTTAAAAACCTAGCGAACATGCTAGGTTTTTAAGCTTTTTTTATATTTGTATCGAATCAGAAAATTTAATAGGCTTCCATAAACTAATATGGAGAGAGAAAATGACTGATCAGTTGGCTGCTCTTACTACCATATTTACAGAATTCTACTACTGGGTGACAGTGGTGCTGATGTTCTTAATTCACGTCGGTTTCTGTATGTATGAGGTTGGAGCTTCTCGATACAAACACCATCAACATACTCTTATGAAAAACACAATGCTAATACCTTTGGTAACAGTAACTTGGTTTTTATTTGGTTGGTGGATTTACTGGGCTTTTCCAACAGGACCTGGATTAGCACCTTCAATAATGAATGAAAGTACCGCTCTAATCACAGACGAGTCTGCGTTTAGTGCTACTTGGTATACAGCTACAAGTGAACTTATGGCGATCAATCTAGGAGATCACATTTCTGGTGTCTTCTGGGCTGCATTCCTGCTGTTTTCTTGGACGGCTGCTTCTATCGTTTCAGGAGCAATCATTGAAAGAATTACAACTTTTGCATTTGGTATTCTAGCAATTGCTATTGGATCTGTATTTTGGACAATTGATGCTGCTTGGGGATGGCACTTTGATGGATGGATGTTAAAACTTTTGGGATATCATGATGCATATGCATCAGGTGTAATCCACGCAATTGCTGGTGGATTTGCTTTAGGTGTTCTTATGGTTTTAGGTCCAAGAATTGGAAAATTCTCATCAAGTGGTGAACCTAGAAATATAGGGCCTAGAAATCCTTGGCTAGTAACAGTTGGATTATTTTTAATTTATACTGGTTTCTGGGGATTTTATGCTGCATGTAACATTCCTATTTTTGACTTAGGTCCAGAATATGGAATGGAAGGTATATCTTATTGGACAGCTACAAACATATACGTAACTCCTACTACACTTAGTGGTATTACCTTTAACTTCTTGATGTCACTATCAGGAGGATTGTTGGCTGGATATTGGATTGCTAAAGGTGATCCTTTCTGGACATACTCTAGTGGACTAGCAGGTGTTATCTGTGCTTCAGCTGGAAATGACTTATATCATCCAATTCAATCAATGATCATTGGTATGATCGGTGTTGTTATTGCATACAAACTACATTACTGGGTTGAACGTAAGTTCAAAATCGATGATGCAGTTGGTGCAGTAGCGGTTCATGGTTATGCAGGATTTGTTGGTCTTGTAATTTGTGGTTTTGTCTTAAATGGTTATCCATCATCTGGTTACAGTGTGGGTGCTATGTGGGATGGAACTACTTATGCAACAATCAATCCTCTTGGACAGTTCATTGGAGCAATAATTATGTTTGTTGTTCTTGGACTAATTCCAGGCTACATCATAGCTAAAGTTCTTAACGGTATGGGTAAATTAAGAATCCCTCGTGAAGTTGAAATAGCTGGATTAGACTATGAAATGATGGAGACTGCTAAAGAAGATGAAAAAGCAGTTGCATCTGCAACCAGGTAAAGGAGGAAAATATGGCTACAGTAACAAACTGGATAGATCACCTTAACAAACCAGCTGAAGAAGTGGTTGGTGCTGTTTACCCTGGTGCTGGATCTAGTGAAGGTATACTGGTAATCATTGCTATAATTTTATGGGTTGGTTGGCATGTCTTAACTGCAAAATCTGAAAGTGATGAACTTTCAAGACTAGCAAGGAAGAGACCTAGTGCTAACGATCATAAAAGCAATATTACCGATTGGTAATTAAACTAAAAATTTGGGCGCTATTTTAATCAATAGCGCCCTTTTTAATTTAAAGTTTTATGAAAGATGAAAATGAAGAATTGAGACCCTCAAAAATGAGAGGGGTTGCGTTTCCTAAAGCTAAATACGGTGTAATTTTAGCAATAATAATTATTATAGTTGTAAATCTAATTTATTATAAAGAAACTATTTTATCTTTTTTTAAATAATTATGTTAAGCTAAATAATGGCTAAAGACTTATTTAAAATTGCAAAACAAAAAAAAATTAAATATTTTTTAATTAGCTTTGTTGATCTTTTTGGAGTTTTGAGATCAAAACTTGTTCCAGCTCATGCGATAAAAGAAATGCAAAATGCAGGTGCGGGTTTTGCTGGTTTTGCGGCATGGCTGGATATGACACCGGCGGACTCTGATATGTTTGGGATTCCAGATCCTGATAGCTTAATTCAATTACCTTGGAATAAAGAAGTTGGATGGTTAGCATCTGATTTATGGATGAACGGTAAACCAGTAGAAGCATCGCCAAGAGTAATGTTAAAAAATCAAATCAAAAAACTAAAAACACAAAATTTGACAATGAAATCAGGTGTTGAATGTGAATATTTTCTAATAGCACCTGATGGAGTTTCAATTGCAGACCCAAGAGATACTCAATCAAAGCCTTGTTATGATCAATCTGCACTGATGAGAAGATATGATTTAATAAAAGAAATTTGTGATTGTATGATTGAAATGGGATGGGGCCCATATCAAAATGATCATGAGGATGCAAACGGACAGTTTGAAATGAATTGGGATTACTCTGATTGCTTAGAAACTGCAGATAGACACACATTTTTTAAATACATGGTGAAAACAATTGCTGAAAAACATGGATTAAGGGCAACCTTCATGCCTAAGCCATTTAATAATTTAACAGGTAATGGGTGCCATGCTCACGTATCAGTTTGGCGAGGTAAAAAAAATATGTTCTTAGATAAGTCTGATAAACTTGGATTAAGTAAAATTGCATATAATTTTTTAGGTGGAGTAATTAAAAATGCGTCATCGTTATCAGCATTTTTTAACCCAACAATTAATAGCTATAGAAGAATAAATGCACCACCTACAAAATCTGGAGCATCATGGTCACCAAGTAGCATCTCTTATACAGGCAACAATCGAACTCACATGATTAGAATTCCTGATCCAGGAAGGTTTGAATTAAGATTAATGGATGGATCTGCAAATCCATATTTGTTACAAGCTAGTATTTTAGCTGCTGGCTTAGATGGTTTGAAAAATAAAATTGATCCAGGTAATCCTTTGTACTGTAATATGTACGAAGACTTTGCTAAATATCCTGATTTACCAAAGTTACCAAATGAGTTAGATCAATCACTTTCTCAATTAAAAGATAATAAAAGTATGAACGAAGCATTTGGATCTGATGTTATTTCAAGCTATGTAAAATTGAGAAATACAGAAATCAAAGAATTTAAATCAAAAGAAAGTTTTGACAAAGCTAAAGCTGTCACGAAATGGGAAAAAGATAATACATTGGATTGTTAGTTTATGAGTATTTTATCTAACGGTCATCAATGGAAATTGACTGAATTCGTAGATAATAAGAAATATTCATTTGATAGAGGCCAAATCTTAAACTCGTTAACATCAAAAGATATCGATGATGCTTTCAATTCTATTTCAAAATGGGAAGGATACTCCCCTACACCCTTAATTAAATTAAACAAATTATCAAAAGAATTAAATTTAAAAAATATTTTTTATAAAGACGAAAATAGAAGATTTAATCTAAAATCCTTCAAAGCTCTAGGAGGAGCTTATGCAGTAGAAAAAGTTACAAAAGGAAATAAAGAAATAGTCGTAGCGACTGCTACAGCTGGAAACCATGGTAGGTCCGTTGCCTGGGGTGCAAAAAGATTAGGTTTAAAATGTAAAATTTTTATAAGTGAATTTGTAAGTGATGCAAGAGGCAAAGCTATGGAAGCACTTGGTGCAGAAGTTATAAAAGTTAAAGGTAATTACGAAAATTCTTTAATTGAATGTATAAAACAATCCACTGAAAATGATTGGCAAATTGTTCAGGATGTTGCTTGGAAAAATTATATGCAAGTACCTAAATATACAATGGCTGGTTATTCAGTCATGATGAAGGAAATAGCAGAACAAATTAATAATGAAAAAATTTCTCACATTATTTTACAAGCTGGAGTTGGTGGCATGGCTGGTGCAATGGTGGCTGGAATAGCAAGATATCTAGATAATATTCCGACAATAATTGTAGTGGAACCAGATAGTGCAGCTTGCGTCATGGAAAGTATTAAAACTGGAAAAATAGAAAAAATTGATATTAAAAGAGAAAGTTTAATGGGCGGGATGTCGTGTGGAGAAGTGTCACTTGTGCCATGGGAGATCTTAAAAAACTCTGTTAAACACTGTATAAGTTTACCGGATGATGATATTGCAAAAACTATGAAATTACTTGGAAATGCAAGCTTTAGTGAAGAAAGTATAATTGCAGGTGAAAATGCTGCTCCGGGTGTAATTAGTTTAATTGCAAGCTGCGAAGATGAAACAATTAAGACAAAAATTGAGCTTAATTATAATTCTAATGTATTAATTTTTGGTTGTGAGGGCGATACCGATCAAGAAATGTATCAAAAATTAGTAAATCAAAAATAATTATAATGAAAAGTACTGGAATATTTTGGATTAGAGAAGATTTTAGAATTGGTAACAATCCAGCTCTTTCCTTTGCAACTAATAATCATGAAAATGTGGTCGCGCTATATATTTATAACAATAATGAATTTGATAACAAAAGAGAAGCTCAGAAATGGTGGTTATTTAAATCATTAGAGTCAATAAAAAAAGAACTTGCAAAGTTTAAAATCAATCTAGAAATTTTAAAAGGTGATGAGTTGGATATTTTTTCAAAACTGAAAAAAAAAGATAATGCATGTATCTATTGGAATAAAATTTATGAACCAGATATTATATCTAAAGGAAGAAAAATAAGAGATATATTTATTAAAAATGAAATAGAATATAAATATTTTAAAGGAAATATTTTAAATGAATTTCAAGAAGTAACTAAAAATGATGGCACACCATTTAAAGTATTTACACCTTTCTGGAGAACAGCTGAACAAATTTATCTAAATCAACCTCCAAGTAAAAATTACACTATAAAAAAGAAAACTAAAGCAATCAATTTTTTTAAAAATTCTATAGATCTCAAGAATATTTTACCCAATAAAAAATGGTATGAAAAATTTGATAAGTATTGGAAAGTTTCAGAAAATGACTCTCAAAAAATCCTAATAGATTTATTAGATAATAAAATTAAAGATTACGGAACTAACAGAGATATTCCTTCAATAAATGGCACTTCTAGATTATCTCCGTATTTAAAATTTGGTCAAATTCATGTGAATACAATTTGGAAAAAGTGTAATGAACTAAAATCAAAAGGAATTGGGTACAGAAAATATATAAACGAATTAGGTTGGCGTGAATTTTCTCACAGTCTAATTAATTATTTTCCAGAATTTTTAAAAGGTAACTTTAGAAAAGAATTTGATAAATTTCCCTGGATTAAAAACGAAAAATTTTTAAAAGCATGGAAAAAAGGTATGACGGGTTATCCTATTGTAGATGCTGGTATGAGAGAGTTATACGAAACTGGATGGATGCATAATAGAATAAGAATGGTTGTGGGATCCTTTTTAGTAAAACATTTGAGAATTAATTGGATAGAAGGAGAGAAGCATTTTAGAAACTGCTTACTTGATTTTAATAAAGCTAATAATGTTGCACAATGGCAATGGGTTGCAGGTTGTGGAGCTGATGCTGCACCATACTTTAGAATTTTTAATCCTATTCTTCAGGGTGAAAAATTTGATAAGGAAGGAATTTATGTAAAAAAATGGGTTCCTGAATTAAATAAAGTTCCTGCAAAATTTATTCACAAACCTTGGGAAATGGAAATCAAATATCAAGAGGCTATTAAAACAATTATAGGTAAAGACTATCCACAACCTATAGTTATTCATGAGAAAGCAAGAGCTGCTGCATTGCATGCATTTCAATCTCTGAAGAAAAAATAACTTATTCTCCCAAAAAATGATGAATTATAGATCTTTTTTGAGACTCTAATCTATGTTCAAACAGATAGAGACCTTGCCAAGTTCCCAGTAATAATTCTTTATTTTTAATACTAAGAGAAATTTGATTATTCGTTAATGAAGATTTTATATGAGCTGGCATATCATCTTCACCCTCAGTTGTATGAACATAAAGCGAATTATCCATTGGTGCTAACTTATCAAAATATTTAATCAAATCAGTTTGCACATCTGGGTCCGCATTCTCCTGTACAATTAAAGACGCACTTGTATGTTGAATACTTAAATTTAAAATTCCATTCTTAAAATTATTTTGATTTATCCAATTAAGAGTTTGATCTGTAAATTCATATAACTTTTTACCACTTGTGTTTATTTGAAGATTAAAAAATTCTTGTTTCATGAATTCATCACTTTAGATGTTAATTCGTATAATCTACTGATTGTTCTTTCAAATGGTTTTTCTAATAGTTTTGATGATGTAAATTTATCCAAACTTTGAGCAGCTGTTACTGCAATTGGAACACTATTATCATAAATTATATCTAATAAAGTTATAAATCTTTGCTGTTGGTTAGAATTAAAATTATCAAACTGTGGTATTTGATCGATGACTATAAAAATACAATTTTTAATAATTTTTAAATAATCTTCTGCACCTAAATTTTGATCGCATAATGTTTTAAAATCAAATCTAGCCACTCCTTCATAAAAATTTTCTATTTTAAAATTTCTTCCTTTTACATTAATTATTTTCTCAGTTTTATTTTTATCTTTAGTAATAGTTCTAAAAAATTTATTTATTTTAAAATTAGTTTCTTCATCAAGTGGAAAAAAGTATCTATCTTGAGAATTATTAGATTTTCTATAGTCATCTTCAATTACAAGTTCGTATTCAAAAGATTGATCCTCCATTATTTTTATAAATGGTTTGAACTGATCTCTTTGAAGACCATCTTTGTAAAGCTCAGAGATTCTAGTATTTGAAGTTACAATTATTTTTATATCTTCTTTGAAGATTTGATCAAATAATTTTCCTAAAATCATAGCATCAACAATGTTGGTTACTTGAAACTCATCAAAGTAAATTATGGATGCTTTTGATTTTAAATCTTTAACAAATTCATTAATAATATTTTCTTGATTACTACCTTTTCTTTCGTGAACAAAATTATGAAAACTCAACATAAACTCATTAAAATGTGTTCTTAATTTCTTTTGATCTAATTGATTAAAAAAGAAATCTAAAATCATTGTTTTGCCTACACCAACATCTCCGTATAAATAAAACCCCTTTTTAAAAGATCGGCTTTGAAAAATTTTTGATATTAATGATTGGAAATTACCCCGATGGTACTCTTGCAGTTTTTTTACTAAATCTATTTGACTAGGATTAATTTCTAAATTTTGTTTTTTACAGTGAGATATGAATTCTTTTTCAAAAGGTAGGGCCATCAACTTCTTTTAGTTTTAAAATCAATACCATATTCTGATCGAGGTCCTTTTCGTAAACCAAATGGCCCTGGAATAAATATTGTCATTGGTTTTGTGCCTGGTTCTAAATCAACTCTATGAAAAGCATTCGCTGATCTAAAACCTATGTATCCTGGCTTTCTCCAAAATCTTCCATTTTTTGTTGTTTCCCAGTACCCTCCTCTTAATATTATAGTAATGTATGGGCATAAATGGTTATGCACTCCATCGCCATGATCATCATCTAACATTTCATGAATCAATATATTAAACGGAAACCATTTAGGTCTATTCCTGAATATCACGTAATATCTATTCATCCACGGTTTTGCTTCTTCAAATTTTGGGTGTGATGGTCCTCTATCAAGAACTACTTTTTTTCTTCCGATCTTTTCTAAAAATTTCAAGATCATATTTAATTGTATTTTACGATAGAACCGTTTCTAACTATATACAAATTATTATTAAATATAAATGGCTCTGAAACAATGTCTCCAGAAACTTTTTCTACATTTAAAACTTTTCCTTCACTTAAATCAGCAATTATTATTTTTCCATCAGAATTTGTTAAATATAGATTGGTATTACCTATAACAAAACCAACTGGTTCAATTTCTTTTCTTTTTTTAATTTTATAATTTTTAAAAAGATCTGTAATTCTAAGTATGTTGCCTTTATTTTTTTCAACTACATACAAATAACCATCATTGGAAACTGTAAAAATCAAATTACCGGTAATTATTGGGGTAATTTTAGAATTTAAATCATTTATCCAATTTACTACTCCTGTTTTTACATCCACTGAGTAAAATTCATTTTTATTATTTGAAAAAAAGATGGAATTTCCATCTGATACTAGTTTTGATATTTTGAAATTATAAGTTTCATTAATTATACTACTGCTTTGAGTTGGTAATTGCCAAGTGATTAATCCAGTTTCAACATCAACTGCTGTAATATCTCCAATTGAGTTACTAAATACTACCATTTCATTAATTATAATTAATGAATATTTTGCATTTGATATTGTAAATGAGTCTTCAGTTTGCAAATTCCAACATTCGGACCCATCTTCAATTTTATAGCATCTCAGTGTATTTTTATAATCAACAACAAAAATTTTATTTTTATAACTTTTGATATCTGAATTAAATGGATAAGTATTATTTTTTGACCAATTCAATTCACCAGTTTCAAGATTAATTGAATAATATTTTGCAATACTATCTGTTATTAAAATATTATTTTCCTTAATTGCAAAATTTAACTTAGGTCTTAATTTTTTTTCAGACTTTGTGTAATGATTTTTTTTCCATAACACTTTTTTATTATTATCGTATCTAATTATGGTACCTTTTTTATCAAAGAAAATTAAAGCATCTGATAAGAAAATTGGTTTGTAATTAAGATTATTTATTTCTTCAAACTTTGAAAATTTAAAACTACCTATTTTTTCTAATTGGCCTTCATAGCTTTGGGCACCGTAGTTATTGGTATTATCTATTATTTTGTTGGTTGTTCTTAATCCAGATAAATCAAATTTAACTTCTTGATTAAATTCAGATACTTTTATTTCTTCCTCTGCAAATATTTTTTTTACATTTTCTTTTTCTGATAAATCTTTTTCCTTTTCTTTCCAAATTCTTGAATTTTCATTGAAAGAACAATTATTTAAAAGAAAAAATGTAATAAATAATGCTAATAGTCTATTCACTCAAATCTCTGTTTAATCTTTTCTCTGATTCTATTCTTATATCTGGATTTGGATTTTCTAAAGTTGTTATTTGTTGAAAAAACTCTTTTGCTTTCTGTTTTTGATCTTGTGCATAAAAATATTCAGCCATTAAGTATAATGCGTGTGATTTCCATACACTTTTTGAATTTATTAATGGATTTAGCATATTTAGTAAATCAGCTTCATTTGCCTGATCTGCATTAAATAGTGCCTTCTTATAAATAACTAAATTTTTAATTTCTTTATCTAGTGATGTTTCATCAATTATGACATCAAATAATTTATTAACCTCGCTTTGATCAGAAAGAAGGTTGTTATCAATTATAAAATAAAGAGAGAGAGGAGAATAAGTTGGATCTTTTTGATTAACTATCTCCAATAATTTATTTAAAGTTATGTCTTTAGAACTTTCAGAATAATCGATCGTGATTGCATTAAAATTATCAGATATATGTCTTTTTTTATCAGTTGTATATTTATCATAACTGTAAACACCTATTGCTATTAAAACTAATATAATAACTGAGGAAATTAGAAGTTTTTTGTTATTAACAAAAAAGTTCTTAATTTTTTCGTTTCTAGTATTTGCGTTTATTATTGATAAATCTTCATCCATATCAGATCATGTTCCTTAACACATATTGGAGAATTCCTCCATTTTTATAATACTCCAACTCATTTTTAGTATCTATTCTAGATAAAGTCTTCACTTTTTTAATTTCTCCGGAGATATATTTGATCTCTATAATAACTTCATCAGAAGGATTTATGCCTTTTTCAATATCAACTACACTTATTAGTTCTGAACCAACTAAATTTAAGCTTTTTCTATTTTCTCCATCTTTAAATTGCAGTGGCAAAATTCCCATCCCAATTAAGTTTGATCTATGAATTCTTTCAAAGCTTTCAGCAATAACCGCTTTTACTCCTAAAAGTTTAGTTCCTTTAGCAGCCCAATCTCTTGAAGAGCCAGTTCCATATTCTTTACCACCTATTACCACTAAATCAGTTCCTCTTTTTTTATACTCAACAACTGCATCATAAACTGGCATTACTTTTTCTTCAGGATATAATTTTGTAAATCCTCCTTCAGTTCCAGGAGCCATCTCATTTCTAATTCTAATATTTGCAAAAGTTCCTCTCATCATAACCTCATGGTTCCCTCTTCTTGACCCATAAGAATTATAATCTTTAGGTAAAATTTGATGTTCCATAAAATATTCTCCAGTTGGACTATCTTTTTGTATGCTTCCAGCTGGTGAAATATGATCTGTTGTTATCATATCACCTAATATTAATAACGGTCTTGCGTCTTTAATTTCTTTAAAACCCTCTGGTTCATCAGACAAATCTTCAAAGAATGGAGGTTTTTTTACATAAGTTGAACCTTCATCCCATTTATAAATACTGCTTTTTTCAGTTTTGATTTGTTGCCATTGAGCAGGACCATATGAAACATTTGAGTATCTTTGAATAAACATATCAGCATTCAAAGATTGTTTAAGAGTATCTTCTATCTCTTGATTAGAAGGCCAAATATCTTTTAAAAAAATATCTTTTCCATCTTTACTTTTTCCCAACGGATCTTTGTATAAATCAAACTCCATATGACCCACAATTGCATAAGCAACCACTAATGGTGGAGAAGCTAAATAGTTTGATTTAATGTGTGGAGAAATTCTTCCTTCAAAATTTCTATTTCCAGATAGT
The DNA here is from genome assembly GCA_902588855.1 of uncultured Pelagibacteraceae bacterium. Classification (GTDB taxonomy): domain Bacteria; phylum Pseudomonadota; class Alphaproteobacteria; order Pelagibacterales; family Pelagibacteraceae; genus Pelagibacter. Next base: position 28,907 of record CACIQS010000005.1, read on the forward strand.
ACAGAAACAGCGTGAATATTTTCTTTTTGAATTGCCTCTACTATATTTTCAGGCAATGGTCCTGAATTTCCAATACAAGTAGTACATCCATATCCAACTAAATTAAAACCTAATTGATCTAAATAAGTATTCAAACCAGCTTTCTCTAAATAATCAGTCACAACTTGAGATCCGGGTGCTAATGATGTTTTGACCCATGGTTTAACTTCCAATCCGTACTCAACAGCTTTTTTTGCAAGCAAACCTGCTCCAATTAAAACATTTGGATTTGAAGTATTAGTACATGAAGTTATAGCGGCAATTAAAATTGAACCATCTTGAATTTCATAATCAGTATTTGAAACTTTAGATATTGATTTTTGATCTTTACTGGTTGCTTCAGATAAAACTTTTTTGAATGAAGTTGGTGCATCAGTTAATAAAACTTTATCTTGAGGTCTTTTTGGGCCAGATATAGTTGGTACAACTGTAGACATATCTAAAGAAATTACATCAGTAAATTCTAAATCATTACTTGCCCATAAACCTTGTTCCTTCGCATATTTCTCAACTATTTCAACTGTGTGTTGATCTCTTCCTGAAAATTTTAAATATTTTAAAGTTTCATCATCTATTGGAAAAAAACCACAAGTTGCGCCATATTCTGGAGCCATATTGGCGATAGTTGCTCTATCTGCAAGAGTTAGGTTTTTTAATCCATCTCCATAAAATTCTACAAATTTTCCAACAACACCTTTATCTCTTAACATTTTGACAACTGTTAAAACAAGATCTGTTGCTGTTGTACCTTCGGGCATTTTATTTTTAACCTCGAAACCTATCACTTCGGGTATTAACATAGAAATAGGCTGGCCTAACATTCCCGCCTCTGCTTCAATACCACCTACTCCCCAGCCTAAAACTGAAAGTCCGTTAACCATAGTTGTATGACTATCTGTACCAACAAGAGTATCTGGAAATATATATTTCTCTCCTTTAAATTCTTCAGACCAAACTACTTTGGATAAATATTCTAAATTTACCTGATGACATATTCCTGTTCCTGGCGGAACAATTCTAAAATTATCAAAAGCTTGCTGTCCCCATTTTAAAAATGAATATCTCTCACCATTTCTATTGAATTCTATATCTACATTTTTTTCAAATGAATCTGCTTTTGCAGATTGATCAACTTGCACAGAGTGATCAATTACAAGATCAACTGCTGATAATGGGTTAATTGTATTTGGATCTTTATTCTTTTCTTTTACAGCTTCCCTCATGGCAGCTAGATCTGCAACTGCAGGGATTCCTGTATAATCTTGAAGTAAAACTCTCGCAGGTCTATAAGCAATTTCAGTTTTAGATTTTTTTGTTTCTAACCAATTTTTAATTGCTTCTATTTGAGATTTTGTAACACTCAAATCATCTTCATATCTCAATAAATTTTCTAATAAAACTTTTAGAGATTTTGGAAGTTTACTAATCCCATCTAGCCCATTTTTTTCTGCTTCATTTAATGAATAATAATTGTACTCTTTGTAATTGATGATGATTTTTTTTAGTGAATTGTAAGAATTTTTCTTTCCTGGTGTCATTTTTATAAATAAAAAGTTATTATGCTTGTTAAAAGAAGCAGTGACATAACATAATTAAAATAATTAATAAATTTCTGATTTGTCGCAAATTTCCTAAAGAATTTACCCAAAAATGTCCAAAGAGTTATGCTTGTTACTGAAACTAGTAAAGCCATAACAAGAATTTGAGTCGTATAACTGACAAATGTTTCTCCTGGATTTACATAAGTGGATACAAGAATAATAGATGCGATTACACCTTTTGGATTTAAAAACTGAAAGATAAAAGTTTCATGAAATTTAATTGGATTTTTATTTTTATTTTCTTGGTTATGTGGACCAGAAAAAGAAATTTTGTAAGCTAAATAGATCAAAAAAAGAGTTCCTAAATATTTTAATATCTCTTGAATTAAAGGATAAAGCTTAAATATATTAATCAAACCTAAAGCTAGGCATAATAGTAAAAATGGAAATCCTAAAGTAACCCCGATTATGTGCGGAAGTGTTCTAACAATACCAAAATTAAAACCCGAATAAAAAGCAACAAAGTTGTTAGGACCAGGTGTAAATGCAGCAACAATTCCAAATAAAGTTATTGAGAGAATTTCAGGATGCATTGCTAAGCGATTGGTAAACCATTCTCAGCTTTTTGTGATGGGTGTACAAGCGTAACTCTCCCTTCAGAATCAATTGCTCCTAAAACTAATACTTGTGAAACTACACCAGCAATATTTTTTTCAGGAAAATTACAAACTGCAATTACTTGCTTTCCTTTTAAATTCTCTTCATTATAGTAATGAGTGATTTGTGCTGAAGATTGCTTGATCCCAATCTCATTTCCAAAATCAACTTCAACCACTAAAGATGGTTTTCTCGCCTTTTCATTTTTTTTAACTGAAATAACAGTCCCAACTCTAATATCTACTTTGTCAAAAATGTCATAGGTAATTTGCTCTTTAATCATAATATAATATAGTGTTTTAAGATAATGAGTATAGATAACAATTTATATGAAAAATCAATCAAGATTTTAACTGACTTAATTGCTTTTAAGACTATCTCGGGTCAAGATAATAGTAGTTTAATTGATTATTGTGAAAACATTTTAAATAAAATTGGAATAGATACTTTCAAAGTTTACGATGATGATAAAAAAAGAGTTAATCTTTTTGGAACTTTAAAAGCAAAAAATCAAAGCACAAAAAAACCAATCATTCTATCAGGTCATACTGATGTGGTTCCAGTTTCTAAAGGTTGGAGTAGTGATCCATTTGTTGCAACAATTAAAAACAATAAACTTTATGGAAGAGGCTCATGTGACATGAAAGGCTTTATTGCATGTACACTTGCTTACGCACCAATTTTTAAAGAAAGTAATTTAGATAGAGACTTGCATTTCTGTTACACGTTTGATGAGGAGACTGCATGTATTGGGGCTCCTCTATTAATAAAGGAATTGAAAAAAAGAGATATCAAAAATGGAATTTGTATAATTGGAGAACCAACTACAATGAAAATAATAGATGCCCACAAAGGTATGAATGAATACACAGTGCACTTTGGAGGACTAGCAGGACATAGTTCAAAACCACATTTGGGAGTAAATGCTGCAGAATATGCTACTAGATATGTTGGAAAACTTTTAGAAATAAGAGAACAGTTAAAAAAAAGAGTTAAAGAAAATAGTATTTTTGATCCTCCGCATTCAACTTTATCAATTGGAGGTATTAAAGGTGGTATTGCTCATAATGTCATTGCAGACAAATGTAGTGTTGAATGGGAAACAAGGCCAGTTGTTAAAGAGGATGGAGAATTTGTAACAAATGAAATTGATAAATATGCAAATGAAGTACTGCTACCAGAAATGAAAAAAATATTTCCAGATTCTTATATTAAAAAAGAAACGATTGGTGAGGTGGTTGGGTTTAATAGATTAGATGAGTCTGAGGCATGTGAATTTGTATCAAATATAACTGGTGATAATTCAAGGGAAGTAGTTTCTTTTGGAACAGAGGCTGGTTTATTCCAAGAATTAGGAATCAGTACAGTTGTTTGTGGACCTGGATCTATTGAACAAGCTCATAAAATTGATGAGTTCATAGAATTAAATGAAATGAAAAAATGCCTTAAATTTTTAGAAGGTGTAAAAGATAAATCGGTAAATTAACTCCAACCACCCACAGCTTTTACTTCTAAAAATTCTTCTAAGCCGTGTTCACCTGCTTCTCTACCAATACCAGAGTGTTTAAAGCCTCCAAATGGTGCATCAACTGCAATTCCAGCTCCATTAACATCCACCATTCCAGATCTTAATTTTCTAGCAACTCTTTGAACTTTTTCAGAGTCTTGAGTTTGAATATAGTTTGTTAATCCATAAGAAGTATCATTTGCAATTTTAATTGCCTCTTCTTCTGTTTCAAATGGGATAACAGATAAAACAGGTCCAAAAATTTCAGTTCTCGCAACATCCATATCATTATTTACATCTGCAAAAACAGTTGGTTTAACAAAATAACCTTTGTCTAATCCATCAGGTTTACCTGTTCCTCCAGCAACTAATTTTGCTCCTTCATCAATACCTTTTTGGATTAAAGTTTGAATTTTATTGTATTGGGTTTCTGAAATAACTGGACCTATGTGCTCTCCTTCTTTTTTAGGATCACCCACCTCAAAGTTTTCAGTATATTTTTTTAGTCTATCAATGGCCTCATCATACATTGATTTTTCAACCAACATTCTTGTAGGCGCATTACAAGATTGACCTGAATTTCTAAAACATCTCAAAGCACCTCTTTCAATAGCTTCTGGATCAGCATCTTTAAAAATTATATTTGCTCCTTTGCCACCTAGCTCTAAGCTTACTCTTTTAAAATCTTTAGCAGCATTTTGAGAAATCAAAGCCCCAGCTCTTGTTGAACCTGTGAAAGAAATCATATTTATATCTGGATGACTTGTAAGTGCATCACCTGTTGTTGCTCCATCACCATTAACTAAATTAAACACACCTTTAGGAAATTTTACTTCATCGATAATTTCGGCAAGTATCATTGATGAAAGTGGTGCTAATTCTGATGGCTTTAAAACCATGGTGCAACCTGAAGCAATTGCAGGCATTACTTTTAAACAAACTTGATTCATCGGCCAATTCCATGGTGTTATTAATGCACAAACACCTTTTGGTTCATAAATTAATCTTTGGTTAGGAGCGTGTTCTCCTAATGGTTTTTCAAATTCAAAATTTTTTAAATATCTAATAAATGATTTAATATGACTTGCTCCTGTACCTGCTTGTAATTTTGTTGCAAAATCTTTTGGAGCGCCCATTTCAAGAGTTATAGCTTCTGCAATATCAGCCCATCTTTTCTTATAATTTTCATAAAGTTTTTCTAATAGTGTAATTCTTTCTTCTTTAGAGGAAAAGGCCCAAGACTCGTAAGCATCTTTTGCTGCACTAACTGCTAAATCAACATCTGCTTTATTTCCTAAAGTAATTACAGCACAGTTTTCCTCAGTAGCTGGATCGATTACTTTTATTTCTTCGACACTATTTGGTTTAACCCATGCTCCATTAATATAAAAATTTTTTTTATCTAACATGATTTAAAATTATCCTTTCCTTATGATTTTGCAAATAAATTTGTTAATTCGTAAACTATTGTTGCGGCTGCAAGAGAAGTTACTTCTGCATGATCGTATGCAGGTGAAACTTCAACCACATCAGCAGAAACTAAATTTAATCCAGACAACCCTCTTAAAACATTTACCATTTCTCTAGTTGTCATTCCTGCAATTTCCGGTGTACCTGTACCAGGAGCAAATGCTGGATCTAATACATCAATATCTATAGATAAATAAAGAGGATTGTCTCCTACTCTCTTTCTAATCCTTTCAGCAATTTTATCTGTGCCTTCAGTTTGAAATTCATCACAGTGAATTATTTTAAAACCAAAACTTTCATCATTTTTTATATCATCTCTACTGTAAAGCGGCCCTCTAATCCCCACATGCATTGAAGCATCATCTAAAAACAAACCTTCTTCTCTTGCTCTTCTAAAAGGAGTTCCATGTGTATATGGAGCGCCGAAATAAGTATCCCAAGTATCTAAATGAGCATCAAAATGAACTAAAGAAACTGGTCCTTTGTTTTTTTTATTAATTGCTCTTAACAATGGTACTGCAATTGTATGATCACCGCCTAAACTAATTATTCCACCTACTTTATTTAATAAATCAGTTGCTCCCTCCTCTATTTGCTTAATAGCTTCATCAATACTAAATGGATTACACGAAATATCTCCAGCATCAGCAACTTGTTGAATTTTAAAAGGCTCCACATCATAACTTGGATGATAATTTGTTCTTAAATGTCTTGATGCTTGTCGTATACTCTGTGGTCCAAATCTTGCTCCAGGTCTATAGCTAGTTCCAGCATCAAATGGAACACCAACAATCGCAACATCACAACTTTCAACATCTCTCAATTCTGGCAATCTTGCAAAAGTACTCGGTCCAGCAAATCGTGGTACTTTTGTTCCACTTACTGGTTGAATAGGATTTTTGTTTCTTTCTTTTGTCATTTTTTAATAATCTAAGATAATATTATCTAATCTAATTCGTCTATAATAAATTAATGAAAGTTATATTATTATTCATCATATTATTTCAATTTTGTCATGTAAATGCAGATGAAATTTATAATCTAATAAAAATTCCAAACTTAGAAATCTACAAGCTAAAAAATGAGAACAATATCCGCTATCTATATGCAAAAAGAGATTTTAAAATAGGGATAAATGAAAATATTAACTGCAACAAAACAAACCAACAAAATCTAAATACAAAATTTCCAATCATTGAAAGAAATTTAAACAGATATAATTCTAAATTCCTAAAGAAAATAAATTTAAAATACATTGTGTTTTGCGAAGGCTTATTTATCACGAATATTAATACTGGTGGAATACCAGATAATAAAAATAGAACCTTAATATTAGACATAAACTTTAATGAAAAATATTTTGAAAGAATGATCCATCATGAAATTTTTCACATGATTCAAAATAGTTATGAGAATGATTTTAATGAACAAAAATTTTCTTTATTTAATAATTCTGATTTTGAATACGCTGAATGCTCCACCTGCTCTGATAGATTAAATTTAGATTTATATGAAAATACCAATGGTTTTTTAACGGAATATTCAAAATCAATTCCATCAGAAGATATGGCTGAAATCTTTTCTTTTTTAATGGTTAATAAAAATTTAATTGAAGAGAAAATAAAAAACGATTCTATATTAAACAATAAGGTTAATTTTATTAAGACAAATATATTTAAAATCGATGAAAATATTTTATGATTAAAACAATCAAAGCTTCAAAATCAGAAAAAATTTTATTTATTATTTTAATAGTTTTAAGTGTTTCTACTTTTTCATCTTTTTTTTTATTAAAAAATAAATGTTTGTTTGTAGAAAACAATGATTTAAAAAAATTAAACATTGAAAATCCAGATAATATTGCTGTGATGAATTTAGAATGTGGAAATGTAATTATTGAGCTATACCCAGAAATATCTCCCAAAGCTGTTGAAAGATTTAAAATATTAATTGAAAAAAAAATGTATGATGGTTCAGCCTTCTATAAAGTTGTTGAAAATACGTTAGTGCAAGCTGGTGATATTCAATTTGGGAACATTGCGTACTTAGACTACTCAAAAATTGGAAGTGGAAAATCAGGATTGGGATTATTGAAATCAGAACTTAGTGATGATTTTAAATTTACTGAAGGTAGTGTTGGATTCGCAAGATCAGCAAAATTTGACTCTGAAGATAGTGAATTTTTTATAACCTTGAAAGAGATACCAATTTATCAAGGAGAATATACTCCAATTGGAAAAGTGAAGTATGGACTGGATATTCTTAAGAAAATAAAAACAGGAAATAAAGCTATATACGTACTTAGACCTGATTATATTAATACTTTTAGAATGCTAGAGACTAATTAACCAAAGGTTTTCCAGTCGAAAGAGTGTGTTTAATTCTATCCTGAGTTTGTTTAGTTTCTATCAATCTCATAAAAGAATCTAACTCTAATTTGTAAAGATCATCTTCTGATAAATTTTTATCTAAATTTGTATCACCACCACTTAAAACATTTGCTAGTTCTGTTCCAACATGCATTCCATGATCTAAAATAATTTTTTCATTATATAATTTATCTAAAATTTTTATCATCTTCTCTTTTAAAGGTTTTCCAGATAGATTAAATTTACACTCTTCTGGAGGAACAAAATCATTATTTTGATATATAAGTTTTCTCGCTTCTTCAAATAGACTGTTTCTATTCATGATTTTTTTATCTTCAGGTTTTAAATATTTTAAAGGCTCTGCTTCTACAGGTGAGGTTGCAGTTTTTGCGTATCCAATAATATCAAATACTTTCAAAGGTGCATAATCAGGATCAGATTTTGCTTCATCAGTTTGCGACCATCTCCAAAGCATTTCTTTACATCCACCTCCAGCAGGCACTAATCCAACAATTGTCTCTACAAGACCAACCACAATATTTGTGTGCGATGCAACAAAGTTACTTTGAACTAAAACTTCAAAACCACCACCTAATGTAAGACCAGAAGGCGCAGAAACTACTGGGTACTTAGAATATTTTAATGTTTTGCAAGTATCTTGAAAATATTTAATAAATTTTTCAATAGATTTGAAATCACCCTTATCTGCAAAATTCATCGTATAACTTAAATTCACACCTGCAGAAAATTGCATACTTTCATTCATAACAATAAGCGGTTTGTCAGTTGCATTTTTTAATGCATCCATCGAGTCGTAATCTAGTGCACAAGCTTTTGTGGTAAATTCAACAATATTAAAATCCTTAAAACGGTGAATTTCAGCAGAACTATTTTTATCTACTTTTATTGCTGCTGGTCTAATTTTTCCTAGTGTTTCAATATCAGTGTAAAGTTGTCTTTCTCCATAAAAGTTTTCGTCTTTTGATTTCGATAAATTTTCTAAAAATTTATTGTTTTCAAAATTGTCTATTCTTGAAAAAAAATTTTCTACTCCAATTGATTTTAACATTTCAAATGGACCCATTGCCCAATTGAATCCAAGTCTCATAGCTTCATCTATATCATTAAACTTGTCTGTAATTCCTGGAACTAAAGAAGAAGCATATTTTATTATTTTAGAAATAACTTCCCAAGCATATTCTCCATATTTATCTTTTCGATTAATTAAATTATTTATATTTACAGTCTCAACCCCTAAATCTATTTTTTTTGACGTTGTATATTCGCCTGTTTCTAAATTGATAGCCTCTAATATTTTTTGGTTTCCACTTTTATTCATTCTATAAAAACCACCTTTTCCTTTACGTCCAGTGTAACCAGTATCAATTAATTTTTTTACCAATGGAATTTCTTTTGCAACTATTTGAAATTCATCATTTTCAGAAAGTTCTTTGATGAAACTTTTTAAAACATCAGCCATCAAATCAATTCCGATTAGGTCATATAAGCCAAAAACTCCTGTTTTAGGTATACCCATTGGTCTTCCAAACACTGCATCAGCTTCTTCAATAGATAATTTCATTCTAAAAGCTTCAGTCATTGCTACCTGCATTGCATAAACACCTATTCTATTTCCCAAAAAACCAGGAGTATCATTACAAACGATAGCACCTTTACCTAATTCAATTTCACAAAATTTTTTAAGAGAATTAATTTTATTTAAATCATTATTCTCGTTCTTAACAATTTCTAACAATCCCATGTATCTAACCGGATTAAAGAAATGAGTTATGCAAAAATCTTTTTTTTCTTCTTCAGTTAATTTTTCTGACAAAACTTTAATTGGGATAGATGATGTATTTGATGAAACAATTGCTCCCTGTTTTCTATTCTTAAATATTTTTTCATAAATATTGTGCTTTATATCAATTCTTTCAACAACAGCTTCAACAACCCAGTCAGCTTCTTTCACTACATCAAAATTATCATTAATGTTACCAACTTTAATATTTTCAATTTTAGTTTTATCTAAAAGTAACGGGGGTCTTGATTTATGAATTCTGTCTCTAGCTTTTTCAGATATTTCTGTAGTTAAATCTAGAAGGGTTACTGGTACATTGGCATTACAAAGGTGTGCTGCAATTCCACTACCCATTGTACCAGATCCGATAACAACTACTTTTTTTATATCCATAATAAGCAAACTTTTATTGAATTAATCAAAAACTTGAAATAAGACAAATTTCCTGATTAATTAAATTGGTAAGCTATATAAATTAACACAATATTAAAGAGAAAAATGTATAATTCAGTAATAGTTGGTTACTCTAGGTCCCCTTTTGCAATGGCAAATAAAGGGAAGCTAATAGATGTTAAACCAGTTAATCTGTTAGCTGAAGTAATTAAAAACCTTGTTTCACAATCAAAAATTAATCCAAAAGAAATTGATGATGTTGTTATAGGATGTGCATTTCAGGTTGGTGAACAGTGTTTTAATATTGGAAGATTAGTAACTTTTTTATCAGACTTAGATATGAGAGTTCCAGGTATGTCCGTAGATAGATGGTGTGGATCTTCTATGGAAGCAATTCATATTGCTGCTGGGAAAATAGCGATGGGATCAGGTAAGATATTCATCTGTGGAGGAGTAGAAAGTATGACAAGAGTTAGAACTGGGTTTGACTCTTTGCCTTATCCTTATTCAGATGAAGAAAAACAAAATCCACATTTATATTTATCAATGGGAATTACTGCAGAGAATGTTGCAAAAAAATACAATATTTCAAGAACTGAACAACAAGAGTTCTCATTAGAAAGTCATAGAAAAGCAAATGAAGCTCAACAAAAAGATAAATTTTTAAGTGAAATTACTAAGATAGGTGATTGTGAATTAGACGAAAATATTAGACCTAATAGTACAATGGATAAATTAAATAGTTTAAAGTTGGTATTCGATCAGAATGGAACTGTAACAGCTGCAACTTCATCTCCTCTAACTGATGGAGCTGCTGCAACTCTAATATGTGAAGAAAATTTTGCTAAAGAGAATGGTTTAGAAATTCTTGGAAGAATAAAATCTACTGCTGTTGAAGGATGTGATCCAAATTTTATGGGATTAGGTCCAATTGTGGCTAGCAAAAAAGCTTTAAAAAGGGCTAAACTTTCAATAAAAGATATTGATATTGTGGAGCTAAATGAAGCTTTTGCTTCTCAATCGTTAGCTTGTATCAAAGATTTAGATATAGATATTAATAAAGTAAATTTAGACGGTGGAGCAATTGCATTAGGACACCCTTTAGGAGCAACAGGTGCAAGGATAACAGGAAAAGCTGCACAACTTTTAAAAAGAGAAAATAAAAAATACGCTCTTGCTACTCAATGTATTGGTTTAGGAATGGGTATAGCAACTGTAATAGAAGCAGTTTAATTTATCTATTGATTCCTCTTAATCTCTCAGATCTTCTTCTCAATAATTCTGCACTAATTAATATTAAAGTTGAAAGAATAATTAAACATGTTGCAACAGCTAAAATTGTTGGGCTTAACTGCTCTCTTAAGCCTGTCCACATTTGCACTGGAATTGTAGTGTTTTCTAAACCAGCAAGAAATAAAACTACAACTACTTCATCAAATGAAGTTACAAATGCAAATAATCCGCCTGATATTACTCCTGGTAATATTAATGGAAGAGTAATTTTCATAAATGTATTTACAGGATTGCTTCCCAAACTAGAAGCAGCTCTAGTTACACTATGGTCAAAACCAGATAATGTTGCTGTTACTGTAATTACAACAAAAGGTGTGCCTAAAATTATATGTGCCAATACTATTCCTGTATGAGTGGCAGCTAAACCAACCTTGGCCATAAAGAAAAAGATTGCTACTCCCGAGATAATCAATGGAACAATCATTGGAGAAATTAATGTTGCCATTATTATTCCTTTATAAGGCATATGTCTGCTACTCAAACCTAATGCCGCTAAAGTTCCAAGAATAATTGAACCAATTGTTGCAAATATTGCAATTATAAAACTATTTTTTGCAGCTAAACCCCATGGATTTTTAGTTCCATAAACCATGTCATGATACCATCTTAAAGAAAACGCATCTGGGTCAAGATTTTTCATTCCTTCTGAAAAAACTAAGAATTCTTCAGCATTGAATGACAACGGAAAAATTACAAAGAGTGGGGCAATTAAAAAGAAAAACACAAAAGTACAAATAGCTAGGTAAATATAGTGCCAAATTCTATAACGTGTTTCTGTATAACTTGGTAATGCCATATTTATCCTAATTTAATATTATCAACTCCAACTAATTTATTATAAACCCAATAAACTGCTAAAACTCCAGTTAGCAGCATTAATCCCATTGCAGATGCAAAACTCCAATCGAGGGTTGTTTTCATATGATAAGCGATTTGATTACTAATTAAAGTTCCTGAAGCTCCACCAACTAATGCGGGGGTTATGTAATAACCAATTGCTAATATAAATACTAGCAGGCAACCTGCTCCTATCCCTGGTATAGTTAATGGAAAATATACTTTCCAAAAAGCAACAAACGGTGTTCCACCAAGAGATTTTCCTGCTCTCATTAAACTTGGAGATATAGTTTTCATAACACTGTAAAGTGGTAAAACCATAAAAGGTAACAATATTTGTGTCATTGCTACATAAGTACCAACTTTATTGTACATCATTTCTGGACGGTTATCGTCAGTAACTAAACCAATCATAACAAAAAAATCATTTACAACACCTTGTTGTTGCAACAAGATCATCCAGCTTGCAGTTCTTACTAAAAGCGATGTCCAAAAAGGAAGTAGTACACAAATCATTAAAAGATTTGAATATTTCATAGGTAATGTTGCTAGCAGATGGGCTATTGGATATCCCATTAAAAAACAAAATATTGTAACAAATAACGCTATTTCTAAAGTTCTTAACCATAATATTCTATGAATTCTTCTATCTTCGTCAACTTGAGCAATACTTCCATCAGCAGCGTAATACATATCCATACCTTTTAAGTACTTAGCCATTGTATAAGGAGGAGCAGTTCTTTTTATCGCTTGCCAATATTCTACGTCTCTCCATCTTTTGTGAACTTTCATTATCTGTTCTTTAATACTTTGATTTTCATCAATTTTGTTTCTTTTGATCTGTCTTAAAAGTTTCTTGGTAATGGAGTTGAAACCATTTTTTTCTTTATTTAATCTCTGTCCTAATTTTCCCTGTTCTTGTTTTTCAACCAAAACCTTAAAATCTGCATAAAAGGCTGCAAAAACTTCTTCTGGAGGTAATTCTTTTCCGTCCCATGTTTCCATCTCCTTGAAGGTTTTTGGGAGCATATTTGTTATCATTTTGTCGTCTATACTTCTGCTAAACATTTCACCAATTGGAAAAATGTAAGTAATAATTAAAAACAATAATAATGGAGCTACTAGAAGGAAAGCTTTAATTTTATTTTTTCTTTCAGCTTTTTTTAAGCTGACTTCTAACGGGATGCCGTCAGTTGTTAAAATTTGTTTTGTTTCAGAGCTCATAAAAAAATAGGGCGACTAGTTATTAGTCGCCCTAAATATATTATATAAATTCAGTGTTTAAAACTGAAATTATAGGCCTGCTTTCATTGCTTCCCACATTTCACCAATTTCTGTTCCGTTATCAGCCCAGTAGAATGGATCTACTAAGAAATAGTTCTTAGTATTTGAAGGAGCGGTTGGCATTTGAGGCATCATTTCAGTTTTACCATCTTTGTACCATGGCTCACCTGCTTTGATGATCTCAAGAGAAGATTTTCTCCAAGGAGCATATGCAATATACTTTGCACTACCTGCTAACATCTCAGTGTTAGTCATCATAGCCAAAGCTTTCATAGCATTCTCTTGGTCAGGACCACCATCAACAAGTGCAAAATATTCATAGTCTAAACCTTGACCATCCCATACTTGTTTAATTGGAGCACCTTCACCAATTTCAGCGTTAAAGAATCTTCCGTTCCAACCAGTTGCCATTACAACTTCACCTGCAACTAATAATTCAGGTGGTTGAGCTCCTGCAGACCAGAATACACATCCACCATTTGGATCTGTACATAGTTCTTTAATTTTATTCATCGCTCTTTCTACTCCACCTTCTTCCTCAAGTTTTCTGTAAAGTAGTTCACCACCTTTACCCATTCTAACTCCGTCAGCGTGTAAAGCGATTTCTAAGTTTGTTAAAGCACTAGTGTAAATAGCTCTTTTTCCTGGAAATTTTTTTGTGTTAAAGAAGTCTTTAATTGTTTTAGGCTCTTTACCACCAAAAGCTCTTGTATCAAAAGCATAGTTCCAAGAATATAAAATGTTACCTACAGCACACTCACTAGGCATTCCTGTGAAGAAGTCTTCACTTGCAGGAGTTCCATCTGGTGCAGGTGGAAAATCTTTGTCAAAATCAAATTTAACAAATAAACCTTCATCGCATCCATTAATCGTGTCGAATGCAAATAAGTCGATGATATCCCAAGTAATAGCACCTGCTTCTTTTTGTGCTTTGATTTCTGATAAACCACCAGAGTAGTCAACCCAGTTAACTTCAATTCCTAGTGCTTTAGCAGTTGGATCACCATACCCTAACTTTTGAGACTCTGTATAAGCTCCACCCCAAGATGCAACCGTTACTGCAAATGCTGATGAAGTTATAGATAGAGCAAAAGAAAGAGCTAGTAATAATTTACTTATTTTCTTCATTATTCCTCCGTTTAAACGTTGATATAAATTAATTTATATAAACAAAATTACAACAAATAGACCAACTTAAGTCAACAGCTCTTTTTTGTCTCAACAATAATAATATATTTATTTTGGGTCTAAAGCCCTAGCATCAATACTGTTCCAACCAATATTGATGTCCTCTTTTACTTTTAGCTCAAGATTAGAGGTACTATTTGGTACTTTTAAAATAAACTCGGAACTACCAAGTAAGTCCAATCTAACTCTTGTATGGTCACCGTGATAAATTACTTCTTCTATTTTTCCAGTAAACATATTATCCATTTTATTTGTTGGGTTTATCAATGCTCTTTCTGGTCTTAAAGACACTGTTGTTTTTTCACCTTTAGATTTTACAGAAATAGGATTAGCTAATATCTCTGCATTACCTAATTTAACTTTGCATGTATCTTTATCAATATCTGAGACCTCACCATTAAATGTGTTATTTTCACCTATGAATTCTGCAACAAAAGAATTTACTGGTTTTTCATATAATTCTGCTGGATCAGATAACTGTTGAACTTTACCATCATTAAACACAGCTATTCTATTTGACATAGTAAGAGCCTCACTTTGATCATGAGTAACATACACAACTGTTACACCGATGCTTTCATGGATATGTTTAATTTCATATTGCATACTCTCTCTTAAATTTTTATCTAATGCACCAAGTGGTTCATCCATTAAAACAACAGCTGGATCAAACACAAGTGCTCTTGCAACTGCTACCCTTTGTTGTTGTCCTCCAGAAAGTTGTGCTGGCATTCTAGATTCAAATCCATTTAATGAAACCATTGATAAAGCTTTGTCTACTTTTTTATCAATTTCATCTTTTTCAGCTTTTCTTACTCTTAAAGGAAAAGCTAAATTTTCATAAACTGTCATATGTGGAAATAGTGCATAATTTTGAAACACCATTCCAATTCCTCTTTTGTGAGGTGGAATGTTTGAAATAATATTTCCATCTAATAAAATTTCTCCATTAGTTGGAGTTTCAAATCCAGCTAACATCATTAGACAAGTTGTTTTACCTGAACCAGATGGTCCAAGCATCGTTATAAATTCCCCTTCAGCAATATCTAATTGAAGATCTTTAACAACAAGTACTTTCCCGTCATAGCTTTTGTCAACTTTATCGAACTTCACGAATTCTGGATTT
>CACIQS010000006.1 GCA_902588855.1 uncultured Pelagibacteraceae bacterium
GATATGACATGGCTCGTCATGTAGATTCAACTGTTCATATGTTTGATGAATGGGGTCTCCCTATGATGAAAAATGAAGAGACCGGAAGATATTTAAGAGAAGGTAAGTGGCAGATAATGATCCACGGTGAAAGTTATAAGCCAATTGTTGCAGAAGCAGCAAAAAAATCTGCAGACAAAATTTATAATAGAATTATGATCACTCATCTTTTAATGGATGAGGCTCAAGAGAATAGAGTGGGTGGAGCTGTTGGATTTAATATGAGAACAGGTGATTTCCATGTATTTAGAGCAAAGGCAGTAATTGTTGCAGCAGGAGGAGCTTCACATATATTTAAGCCTAGAGCTGTTGGAGAAGGCATGGGAAGAACTTGGTATGCTCCTTGGAGTAATGGTTCAGCATACGCATTACCGATTGCAGCTGGTGCTAAAATGACTCAAATGGAAAATAGAATTGTATTATGTAGATTTAAAGATGGATATGGACCTGTTGGAGCATATTTTCTTCATTTAAAAACATATACACAAAATGCAAACGGTGAAAACTATGAGAAGAAATGGTATGATCAGACTAAAGAATTAGTAGGTGAATATATAGATCACCATCCAACACCTACGTGTTTAAGAAATCATGCTTTTATTCAAGAAACAATGGCAGGTGGTGGACCAATCCATATGGTTACCACTGAGGCTTTTCAAGACCCGCATTTAGAAACTGTTGGTTGGGAAAACTTTTTAGGAATGACAGTAGGTCAAGCTGTTGTTTGGGCATCTCAAAATATTGACCCGAAATATACAAATCCTGAATTAACAACTTCAGAACCTTACGTAATGGGTTCTCATGCTACTTGTTCTGGAGCTTGGGTAAGTGGACCAGAGGATTTGTCTCCACCAGAGTACTTCTGGGGTTATAACAGAATGCTAACAATTGACGGACTATTTGGAGCTGGCGATACTGTAGGTGGAAGCGCTCACAAATTTTCTTCAGGCTCATTTACTGAAGGCAGATTAGCAGCAAAAGCAGCTGTAAAATATATTGAAGACAAAAAGGCTGAGGGCTTAACGGTATCAGACAAACAATGTGAAGATTTTAAAGTTAAAGTTTATAAACCTTTAGAAAACTATACAGTTGCTCAAAATGAGATTACTGGAGGGACTGTATCTCCAAGCTATATTTCACCTATTCAAGGCTTACAACGTTTACAAAGAATAATGGATGAATATGTGGGTGGAATAGCTACAAACTATATGACTAATGCTAATATGCTAAAAAGAGGATTAGAATTGCTAGCTTGGCTTGAGGAAGATCTTGAAAACGTTGGAGCTGAGGATTACCACCAGCTTATGAGAGCTTGGGAACTTAAACATAGAGCTCTAACTTCTCAGTGTGTAACAGAACATACCATGTTTAGAGAAGAAACTAGATGGCCTGGGTATTATTATAGAGGCGATCATATGAAACTAGATGATGATAATTGGCATTGTTTAACAGTTTCAAGAAGAGATCCCAAGACTGGTAAGTTTAGTATGGAGAAAGTTCCTGTCTACCATATAGTGGATGAGAACGAGAAGAAAAAAGCTTCTTAATAAACTTTTCAATTAAATTTTATGGATATTTTATCTAAAACAGACGATGAGATATTTGAATTAGCCAAACCCATTTGGGATAATTTGGTTAAATCATCTAATCTCAAAGATTATGGTGGATTCACTAAAGATTTTTCCACTCAAATGCTTTTTGGTGCCAATGAAGTAGAGCTTGGTAAGCAGTGGGCTAATAACAAGCTTATTACTAATCTTAATGAGACTTTTGAACCTTTTGGATGCTTAAGAAGAGGAGATCATATAACTGTACTGATCAAACAGACAAACAAAGAGATACCTGGAGAGTTCCTTGGAAGATTGGTTTTAGGAGTTGAGGACGATACAATTAAAGTTTTTGGTGCTACCATCTACTAGGAAAAAAATTTACTTAATAATAAATAATTGTTTGACAAATTTCGTTGTGGGTGTAATGACGAACTCAATGTTACTTTCTAACGTAAAAATTATAAACAAACTCTCAAATTTTAAAACAATATTTATTAAAGCAGGAATTATAGCAAGCTTAACAGCTTACTGGGGAGTGATTTTAGTTGGAACGTTTATTACTTTTAGCTAAGTTTTTCTTTAAAAACTTTTAGATTTATTATGGAAGTATTTTTACCAATAGCCCAAGTATTTATTAATCCTGTAGAGATACTTTTGTTAAGTGCTATTGTTGGAGTTCTATCAGGTTTATTTGGGGTTGGGGGTGGTTTTTTAATGACACCTTTTCTAATTTTTTTAGGAATACCTCCTGCATATGCAGTTGCAAATGAAGCAAATAATATTTTAGCCACTTCAGTTTCTGGATCTACGACACATTATTTAAAAAATACTCTAGATTATAAAATGGGTTCAATGATTGTGATTGGAGGTGTAATTGGAACTTCTCTAGGAATTTACACATTTACATATTTTAAAGGTATTGGAAAAATTGATACAGTTATTTCGCTGGCTTATATGTATATATTAGCAATAATTGGAACCTTAATGCTTGTTGAAAGTTTGGGTGAAATAGACAAAGCAAAAAGAAACGTCGTAGTTAAAAAAAAATTACATGTTCATTATTGGATACATGGTCTTCCATTAAGAATGAGATTTCCAAAGTCTAAATTATATGAGAGTATTTTTACTCCAATTATAATTGGTTTATTAGTTGGTTTTATAGCAGCAATCATGGGAATAGGAGGTGCTTTTATTTTAGTTCCAGCAATGATTTATATAATTAAAATGCCTACTAAATTAGTTCCTGGCACATCTTTGTTCGTAACAATTTTTGTAAGTGTGGTAGTTACTTTTCTTCATTCTTTTAATTATGGATCTATAGATTTATTACTAGTTCTTATGTTGGTTGTAGGATCTATCATAGGAGTTCAGGTCGGGCAAAAATTAGGAGAAAGAATTAATAGCTCTGGTTTAAGAGCTTTATTAGCAATTTTATTACTTATTGTAGGTATAGCAATAGCATACGATACTTTTTTTGCAGAAAAAATTATAAATGGTGCAGCTAAAGCAACTAGTTCAGATTTAAATTTCTTTTCTCAATTTATAATTGATTTTTCTAAAGAGATGCCTTTCTTTTATGGGCTATTTACAATTATGTTTGCAATATTTTTAGGTGTAGCTGCTGCGTTTATAAGAAGATTTATTTCAAAGTTTAGAAAACAAATGATAATGAAATCTTAATTAAATAAGTAAAGATATAATTCAATCGTACCTAAACAAACAATTCCAACTGTAGCCATTCCAACAAATCCAACCACAAAAGGTTTGTGGCCCATATTTTTTATATCTCTTAAATTTGTAGACATACCAATTGCTGCCATTGCCATTGTTAGAAATATTTTTGATAAAGATTTAATTCCATCTACAGTACCTAGCCAAAGTTCACTATTGTTTGAGATAAACATTTGATCACCAACATTTCGAAAAATAATCATTGCAACAAAACCTATTACAAAATAAGGAAAAATATCAATTATTGAGTATTTTTTTTCTTTAGATTGACCTCTATTATATAGATATGCAAAAAGAGGTATCATAATAATCAAAAAAGTATTCCTTATTAGTTTAGTCACTGTTGCAACATTTAATGTTTCTGGGCTATTGAATTGCTGATCGTAGATCAATCCAGCAGCTGCTACTTGAGCAGTTTCATGTATAGAAGTACCCAAAAACAAACCAATTAAAAGTGGTTCACCATTAAAATAAAAATTTGCAAAATATGGATAAATCAACATTGAAAGAATTCCAAACAAAGTGATGTTTGCAATTGCATAGGATATCTCATTTTTTTTTTGCACCAATAACAGGAGCAGTTGCCATTATAGCTGTTGTTCCGCATACTGTACTTCCTATAGAAATTAGATAAGCCATATTTCTAGGAATCTTTAATTTATTGATTAAAATTTTAATAACTATTAATACACTCACGATACAAATTACTATTAAAGGAATAGCAATTGCACCAAATTCAAGAAACTCAAAAGGTTTTAATTGAATACCTAAGCAAATTATCCCAAGTTTTAAAATATTTTTTTGGGTAAAATCTAAACCCCTTACAAAGCTTTCCCTAATACTAAAAATATTTCCAAAGAACATTCCCAAAAGGATTGCTATCATTGCAGTAGATATGGGACTTTTTTCAAATCCTAATAACTCAGTACCAATAATATTATTAAAACCTTGCGATAATGAGTAAAGAACAAACGCAAGAATAATACCAGGTAAAAGTACCAGGTACTTATTTTTATCCATAAAATAAAGTTTTTAATTAAGCACTTCTGTAAAGCTTGGTCATTACGAATTCTTTGTGACCTAGAGCTTCTGCACAAGTTAATCTACCGTTAGCAACTCTCAAAGTTGTTTTAATTAGCTCATCACCTGCTTCTGATAAATTCATTTCTCTTGATAGAATTTTAGAAACATCACAGTCAATATGTTCACCCATACCTTTAACAGTAAGCGGGTTTGCAGTTAATTTAACAACTGGTTCAATTGGGTTTCCAACAATATTTCCTTGGCCTGTTGGAAACAAATGTATATTAAAACCTGCTGCTGCTTGAAGTGTTACACATTCTGCAGCTGCAGATGAAGTATCCATAAAGTATAAACCTTTTCCTTTAGTAGGCTCTTCAGCTGGTTCAAGTACATCAATAAATTTACAATTTCCAATTTTTTGAAAATTTCCGAAGGCTTTTTCTTCAATTGTAGTCAATCCTCCAGCTATATTTCCAGCTGTCGGCTGACTTTCAGAAAGATCATCTGTTGCCTCTTTTAATATAAAATCATTATAAGAACTCCAAGTTTTCATAAATTTTTCAGAAGCTTCTTTTGTAGCACCTCTGGTTGCACAGACTTGTTCTGCACCAGTTAATTCAGATGTTTCACCAAAACATAAATGAACTCCTAATGGTTCTAATTTATCCATTAAGTTTCCAACAGTTGGGTTTGCAGCTAAACCAGACGTAGTATCAGACTCACCACATTTTACTGAAATCCAAAGATCGCTCATTGGGCATTCTTCTCTTTGTTTTTCTGAGGCCCACATAACAAATTCTTGGGCTTTTTTTGATGCTTTCATTGTAGTACCAATATCACCAGTTCTTTCAATGTGGAATCCTTCAACAGGTTTTCCAGTTTTAGCAATACCATCTACAATTTTTTTAGTCCATTTAGGCTCAATACCAATGACGATTACCGCAGCAACATTTGGATTACAACCTGTTCCAATCATAGTTCTGAAGTGTAATTCTAAATCAGCTCCAAATTGTAATCTTCCATATGAATGGGGTAGAGCTATTGTTCCCTTAATATTATTTGCGACTGCTTCGGCACATGCATTTGAAATATCGTCTACTGGTAAAATTATTACATGATTTCTTGTTCCGGCTCTGCCGTTTTCTCTTTTGTAACCTAAAAAACTTTTTGGAATTTCCATAAAACTACCATTTCTTTGTTTTAACATTGTGAACGTGAACATGTTCACCTTTTTTAATTGATTTAACTACTTTACCAATATCGTGACCATATTTAAGAATTGTATCTCCCTCATTTAGGTCAACCATAGCTATTTTATGACCTAATGGGATTTCATCTAATGATTGAATATTTGTCGAACTGTCATCTTCCATTATCCAGCATGCACAGTCTTGTTTTGGAGTGATTTTTTCAATAACAACTACTCCAACGTTGTCTTTTTTATCATGAATAATTATATCTGTTGCCATATCGTGTCGATTTGTTTGTTTGAAATTTGTAAATTCTTATATATTAATCGCAAAAATTAACAAACTAATTATAAAAAATTAATACATTTACACTTTAGAGAGGTTCTAGTTTTATGACAAAAATGACAACAGAAGAAGCTTTTGTAAAAGTTTTACAAATGCATGGAATTGAGCACGCTTTTGGAATTATTGGTTCAGCGTTTATGCCAATTTCAGATATTTTCCCTGATGCAGGAATTACTTTTTGGGATGTTGCTCATGAAACAAATGGTGGTTTAATTGCTGATGGTTACACAAGAGCTACTGGTAAAATGTCAATGGTTATCGCACAAAACGGACCTGGAATTACGGGATTAGTAACACCAATTAAAACAGCTTACTGGAATCATACACCGCTATTATTGGTAACACCTCAAGCGGCAAACAAAACAATGGGTCAGGGTGGTTTTCAAGAAGTAGAACAAATGAATTTATTTAAAGACATGGTTTGTTATCAAGAAGAAGTTAGAGATCCTTCAAGAATGGCAGAAGTTCTAAATAGAGTTATTGAAAAAGCAATAAGAGGTTCTGCACCTGCGCAAATAAATGTTCCTAGAGATTATTGGTGTCAGGTTATTGATATTGATTTACCACCAATTGTAAGATTAGAAAGACAAGGTGGAGGTAACGAGGCTGTTTCTAAAGCTGCTGATTTATTATCTAATGCAAAATTTCCAGTTATACTTTCTGGAGCTGGAGTTGTAATTGGTGGAGCTATAGATGCAACTAAAAACCTTGCTGAAAAATTAGATGCTCCAGTATGTTCTGGGTATCAACATAACGATAGTTTTCCAGGAAGTCATCCTCTAGCAGTAGGACCTTTGGGTTATAATGGTTCTAAAGCTGCGATGGAATTAATTTCAAAAGCTGATGTTGTTTTAGCACTAGGTACGAGATTAAATCCATTTTCAACTTTACCAGGATATGGAATTGACTATTGGCCGAAAAATGCAAATATAATTCAAGTAGATATTAATCCAGATAGAATTGGTTTAACTAAAAAAGTCACAGTTGGAATAAGTGGTGATGCAAAATTAGTTGCTGAGCAAATTTTAGCAAAACTTTCATTAAGTGCTGGAGATACTGATAGACAAGCTAGAAAAGATTTAATTCATCAAACAAAATCTGCATGGTTACAAAAACTTTCAAGCTTAGATCATGAAGATGATGATAAAGGTACTGTTTGGAATAAAGAAGCTAGAGAAAGAGATGCAGACAGAATGTCACCAAGACAAGCTTGGAGAGCAATTCAATCTGGTATGCCTGAAGATGTAATCATATCTAGTGATATTGGAAATAATTGTGCAATTGGAAATGCTTATCCTACTTTTGAAAAACCAAGAAAATATTTAGCGCCAGGTTTGTTCGGACCTTGTGGTTATGGATTTCCATCTATACTAGGTGCAAAGATTGGTTGCCCTGATACTCCAGTAATTGGTTTTGCAGGCGATGGAGCTTTCGGAATTAGCATGAATGAAATGAGTTCATGTGCTAGAGAAGAATGGCCAGCAATTACAATGGTAATTTTCAGAAATTATCAATGGGGTGCAGAGAAAAGAAATACCACTTTATGGTTTGATAATAATTTTGTTGGTACTGAATTGGACCCTGAATTGAGTTACGCTAAAGTTGCTGATGCATGTGGTTTAAAAGGTGTAACGGTTAAAACTATGGAAGAAACAACAAATGCGATCAAGCAATCTTGTGAAGACCAAAAGAAAGGAATTACAACATTTATAGAAGTAATTCTAAACCAAGAACTTGGGGAACCATTTAGAAGAGATGCGATGAAGAAGCCAGTAAGAGTTGCTGGTATCAACAAAGCAGACATGAAGAAACAACCTTCATTAAACTCTTAAAATCTTTTAAAAATTTATTAATTATCGTAAAGTCACTTCATGGTGGTGACTAACGATAATAGCTGTAGTTGGATAAACGACCTTAATCCAAGAACAAACATCAAGAGTATTTCGTCAAACGAAGAGTGTGATTGGTTAATAATAGGAGCTGGTTACACTGGCTTGTCTGCAGCAAGAAAATTAGCTCAAATAGATTCAAATTTAAAAATAATACTAGTAGATGCTCAATTAGCAGGTGAGGGAGCTAGTGGAAGAAATTCAGGTTATTTGGTTGATACAACTTTGAATGATGGTTTTACATCAAACAAAGAACTGCAAAATTACAAAAAGAAAGCTGATATTTATTCATTAGGAATAGATGTAGTAAAAAAATTTATTAAAGAATATCAAGTAGATTGTGATTGGAATGAAAGTGGAAAATATTTTGCTTCCTCAAAAATTGAAGATAAAAAAATTTTAGACAATTTTTCAAATACATTATTCAAGCTAGGATTTGAACATAGTATATTAGGAAATAAGGAATTATCTGAGAGATTAGGCACTTATTTTTATAATATTGGACTTTATACAAAGGGTGGTATTTTACTACATCCAGGAAAATTAGTTAGAGCAATGGTGGATGTTCTGCCTTCTAATGTTTTTTTTGTATGAAAATTCTTGTTTATTAAATTGGTCTAAAAATAAAGATTTTATTTCTTGTAATTTCAAAAATGGAGTAGTTAAAACAAAAAATATTATTTTTGCTACAAATGGTTTTCTTAAATCATTAGGGATAAAATCAAATTATAATTTTCCAATTACTTTAACTGCCAGTATGACAAGAAAATTATCTGATGAAGAATTTAAATCTATCGGGGAACCAAAAGAATGGGGTGTGTTACCAGTAAGGCCAATGGGCGCCACAATTAGAATGACAAAAGATAGAAGAATTTTAATAAGAAATACAGCCGAAGTTCATAGTCCATTTAGTATGTCAAAATCTATTCTTCAAAAAAGATCTATAAATCAGCAAATTGGAATACAAAAAAGATTTCCACAATTACCTAATAATATAATTAAATCATCTTGGTCAGGAATTGTATCAAGAACAAGGAATAGCTCTCAAATATTTGAAAAAATCGATAGTAATATTTATGCTGTGGGTTGTTAT
The DNA here is from genome assembly GCA_902588855.1 of uncultured Pelagibacteraceae bacterium. Taxonomy (GTDB): domain Bacteria; phylum Pseudomonadota; class Alphaproteobacteria; order Pelagibacterales; family Pelagibacteraceae; genus Pelagibacter. Next base: position 8,861 of record CACIQS010000006.1, read on the forward strand.
AACGGTTCAGGTATTGGTGTAGGAACTTTATTTGGTGAACAAATTGCATTTAAAGCAATTAATGAAAAAACAAATGAAATAAAAACAATTGAAGCTAGGAACAAACCTACCTGGTTACCACCTCAACCTTTTTTGAATTTAGGGATAAAAACAAGATTAATTTACGAACGTTTAAGAGCAAGATCTGAAATTTAAATAATATTTGCTTTTACAGATCCAAGTTTTTCAATTTTACCAGAATGTATTCCTTTTTTAATTATAGGCACAACCCCAACTGTAGATCCTGTAAAAACATAAAAATCTTTGTCTAAATTAATTTTATCTTTCTTAACTTTATTCAAAATAAATCTTAAAGAGTTTATCGGGTTAACATAAACTGCACTTGTGTTTCCGTCTACACTTTGATTAGCTTTTTTATTAGCAATATTTGTTTTTAAATTACCTATATTAATTTTTTTAAATTTTTTCTTTTGACCTATTAAAAATTTAATATTACCACCAAAATCACTGCTTAAATCTCCAAATGAAGTAATACCTTTTCTTTTTTGTCTATATCCAACTACTTCGATACAAGGTGCCATGTGCGAAATATATTTAGTTACATTATTGTTGGTTATCTTACGTTTAGAGAAAAAAAAATTTTTTTTGATTAAATAACAAACCTCAACCTCAATACCTAAAGTATATTTATTTATTTTTACTTTCTTACCACTTTTTATTAAGTTTTTTTTAAAAACAGATGCAACAAAAGGTTCTTTTTCTTTTAGTTTTTTCATTAATGGAATACCCGTTCCACCAGCTTTAAAACCTATTATTGGATCTTTAATTTTGCTTTCACACAATTTTCTAAATTTGTCTGCTTCACTAAGTTTTTTTGTAAATTTACTAGGTATTGGAGAAATGATTTTGTTATTCAGAAAAGCTTTTACCAATTTATCTGAAAATTTATCTTTAAGTGTTTTTGTCATATAAGTTTTAAAATTATTTTTTTGAAGTTTGATTTATAACAAATATTCCTGAAGTTGTAATTATTATTGCGCCTATAATAGTAAATAAATCTGGAACATCATTATAAAAGAAAAATCCAAAAATTATTGCCCAAAAAATTAAAGTATAATGGAAGGGTTGAATTATGCTAGCTCTTGCATTTTTGAGTGCTAATATTTGAAAGTATATACCTAATGAAAAAAATAAACCAATTGGTACAAAGAAATATAAAGAATTGAAATCAATAGGTTGCCAAAAATTAAATACCATTATTGAAGTTATAATAATCCCAACTAAAGAAGAGTAGAACAAGGATACTTCAGGAGCATCATATTCAGTTATTTTTTTTGTTGCTACTTGATAAAGTCCTAGAAAAAAAGCAGCTAACAATGGGATAAAAGAATTTATACTAAATACATCGGATGCAGGTCTTATAATAATCAAAACCCCAATAAAACCTATAAAGATTGCTATCCAAGTTTTGATTGATACTTTTTCATTTAAAATAAATACTGATAAGACAACTATAATTATTGGTGCCAGTGCACCTATGCTATGTGCATTTGCTAAAGACAAATGTTTAAAAGATAAAACAAAAAATCCAGACTCTAAAATAGATAGTAGGCTTCTTATTATTTGAAGTTTTAAATTATTAGATCTATAAAAACTGGTATTGTTGGCTCTTTTTGCCTCTATCATGCTTAGCAAAAGTACAAAAGTATATTTAATAAATAACAATTGAAATATAGAATAGTGAATTACTGCAGTTTTTTGAATTGCATCAAGAATAGAAAATGAAAAATAAGCAACTATTGCAAAAATAATTCCTAGTGTTTCTTTTGATTTAAATTTCATTTTTTTATTTTATTTTTCTTTCAAGTTGTTATTGATTAATTCAGACTGACATGGATTTTGTATTACTATATTTTGTTATAGCAAGTTTTTTAATAGTGATAGTGCCAGGACCTACTGTTAGTCTGATAATTGCTAATTCTTTAAAATCTGGTGTAAAAGCGGGATTATTAAATGTTTTTGGCACCCAAGTTGGAGTTTTAATTTTGTTACTTTTATTGGCATTTGGATTTGAGATAGTTTCTCCTTTTCTAGAATTAATTATTAAATATGTAAGAATTTTAGGAGCGATTTATTTAATTTTTCTTGGCGTAATTACAATTAAGTCAGATATTGATTTAAACAGAACTCAAGTAACTAAATTTGAAAAAAAATATTTTCTCCAAGGATTAATAGTGATTTTAACTAATCCAAAAATCTTTTTATTCCTTGGTGCATTTATTCCTCAATTTATTAATATAGATGAACCAGTCAGCTATCAGATAATTTATTTTGGAATTGTCTTTATAATTGTAGCTACAATATTTGATAGCTCATATGTTTTTGTATTCGGTAAGTTTAGAGAAATCATAGCATCAAAATATTTAAAATTTTTAAATAAAATTGGTGGATTTATATTAATCCTTGTTGGTATTTTGATGTTTTTTTATTAATTTTCCAAAACAGACATTGGATCTAATCTAGTTTGAAACCAATTAATTCTAAAATCAAGATGAGGTCCTGTTGATCTTCCAGTCGATCCTACTGTTCCAATAATATCTCCTTGATTAATTAAATCTCCCACAGAAACTAAAACATTTTCTAAATGTGAATATATTGTAGATATACCATGACCGTGATCCATAATTACTGTACCACCGGTATAATATAAATCATCTTCAGCCATTGTAACTTTTCCTGAGCCGGATGATTTAATCATTGTTCCTTGTTTTGCTGCTATATCAATTCCATAATGTGGCCATCTAGGTTTGCCGTTTAAAATTCTTTGACTCCCATAAACGCCGCTTATTATACCCTCTACAGGCATTATAAATTTTTGTTTGAAAAACTGTAATTCAGAATTAATTGCTCTCGCCTCACCAATTGCATTATTTTCTTTTTTAATTCTTTTATAAACTGACTCTGGCGGAGTTACTTTGCTTTCTTCTAAGCCATCTATACGTTGAATATTATATTTCCTTTTTAAAACTTTTTTAGTTATGGTATTTTTTTTTCCATCAAAGATTTTTATAAAAGTAAGATCATATTTTTGATCTCTATCTATACCAAAGACAAAATAACCATCTTTCGATACTCTTACTTCTTTTTTTCCAACAATTATTTTTGCATCAGGATTTGTTTTACCTAAAATAAAATGACCTTGTAAGAATTTACCTTGAAATTCTATTGCGTTTGCAGTTGAAAAAAAAAAGAAAAATATTAGAAAAAATCTATTTATTACTGAGCTGTCCATCCACCATCTATTATAATTGATGTTCCAGTTATCATTGAGGAAGCAGATGAGGCCAAGAAACAAACTGTTGTTGCTACATCACTTTCAGTTGCTGCTTTTCCCATTGGAATATTTCCAAGTGCTAGTTTTTTGAATTTTTTATTTTTAAAGAATTTTTTGACCATTGGTGTTTCAACAAATGTTGGAGCAACGGTATTAACTCTTATATTTCTTTTTGCTAATTCTACACCCATACCTTTTGTTAAACCTTCAATTCCAAATTTAGTCATATTGTAAACATTTCTCCCACCCATACCAACATGACCTAATTGGGAGGACATATTAATAATAGAGCCAGGTCTTTTTTTATTTTTAAGCATTTTTTTTACAACTAATTGAGCAACGTTAAACGCAGCTTTTAGATTTAAATCTACCAAATAGTTCATGCTTGTTTGTTTAATTTTTTCAAAAGGCTCAGGGATATTAGTTCCCGCATTGTTTACTAAGACATCAATAATTTTGATTTTTTCTAATTTTGTTTTTAGCTCTTCATAATTCATTACATCACAAGGAACTTTAATTACTTTACCTTTAATCTTTTTAATATCTTTTTCTAATTTGTTTAAATCAGAGGGTGTTCTGCTTAATGCTATAACAGTTGCACCAGCTTCTGCCAATGCAATAGAACAAGCTCTTCCAAGTCCTTTGCCAGCACCAGTAACTAGCGCGAACTTATTTTTAAGATTAATTTTTTGAAGAAACATTAAAAGAATATTATTTTAATATCTGTATAAATCAACTCAACAGCTACTATTAATATTGCTAATAATCCAACCCATGCAATCCATTTGTATTTTTTTATCCATCCAGAAATTAATGTTGCGGCAGTTGCCATTAAAACAATCGATAGAACTAATCCAAATACAAGTAATCCATAATGATCTCCTGCAGCACCAGCAACACCCAAAACATTATCTAAACTCATTGTAAAATCAGCAAGTAACACAGTCCAAATTGCTTTTAAAAAACTTGAGTTATCTACTTTTATGTCTTCCTCTGTGTCAGATCCTCTTATTACATCAACATAAAGTTTGTAAACAATATAAAGAAGTAAAATTCCTCCAATAAGTCTTAGACCAGTAATTTGCAAGAGATATGCAGTAAGCAAAGTTAATATTATTCTTAAAACTACTGCACCACCAATTCCCCAAAATATAACTTTCTTCCTTTGTTCAACAGGAAATTTGGAAGCTACCATTCCAATTATAATGGCATTGTCGCCAGCTAAAACTAGATCGATAAAAATTATTTGCGTTAAAATAGCAATTTGTTCTGGGGTAAAAAATTCTGCAAACATTATTGTTTTAGTATCATGTCCGCACCTTTTTCTGCAATCATTATTGTTGGAGCATTAGTATTTCCTGAAGTGATATAAGGCATTACTGATGCGTCAATCACTCTTAAGTTTTTAACTCCATGAACCTTTAACTGATCTGACACTACTGCATTTTCATCTTTACCCATTCTACACGTACTGACAGGATGGAAAATTGTATTAGCATATTTTCCCGCTTCAACAGCTAGTTGCTCATTGTCAGTAATATTTATACCTGGTCTTAATTCTTCTGGTCCATAATCTTTATAGGCTTTGGACTCCATAACTATTTTTCTTACTATTTTAAGTGACTTACCTGCTATTTCTCTATCTTCATCTGTAGATAGATAATTCATTTTAATTTTTGGAGGAATTCTTGTATCGGAAGATTTAAGTTCAATAGATCCTCTGCTAGTAGGTCTTACATTAGTAATAGTTGGTGTGAAAGCAGGAAACTTGTGTAACGATGATTTTCCTAAAAGATCTGTACTAGCAGGAGAAACATGAAATTGTAAGTTAGGAGTTTCTAAATGTGGATCACTTTTTACAAAACCACATAAATAACTAGCACCAACTGTTAGTGGACCAGTTCGTGTTAAGAAAAATTTTAATCCAGTAAATATTTTTTTAGTAAAACTGTAATAAATATCATTTAATGTTTCTAAATTTTTTATTTTATAAACAGGTCTTAACATTAGATGGTCTATTAGGTTTTGGCCTATGCTTTTATGGTCAATTATAACTTCAATGCCATTATCTTTTAGCAATTTAGCAGGACCTAAACCTGAAGCTTGAAGAATATGTGGAGAACCAATAGTACCGGCACTTAAAATGATTTCTCTATTTGCTTCAACAGTATTTAACTTATCACCAGTCCAAAAATTAACTTTTTTTGCAATTTTATTTTCAAACTCAATATTTTTGATGTGAGCTTTAGTTATAATTTTTAAATTGCTTCTATTTTTTACTGGATTTAAATATCCAACTGCTGTGCTACATCTAAAACCATTTTTTACCGTTAAGGGGAAATATCCCATTCCCTCATTATCGCCATTATTAAAATCATCAGTTTTTTTATATCCAAATTCTTCTGCTGCTTCTAAAAATAAATCTAAAACTTTAAAAGTAGATCTAATTTTTTCTACCTTTAAAGGTCCGCCAGAGCCATGAAATTCATTTTTTCCAAATTGAAAATCTTCAGATTTTTTAAAATAAGGGAGCACATCATCCCATGACCATCCTACATTTCCCAACTGTCTCCAATAATTGTAATCATTTGATTGTCCACGAATATAAAGCATTCCATTAATAGAAGAACTTCCTCCAAGTGTTTTTCCTCTTGGGTAAGTCATTTTTCTATTGTCACAGAAAGGCTCTTCCTCTGTGTTAAAACACCAATCGGTCTCTGGATTATGCATTGTTTTAAAATATCCTCCAGGAATATGTATCCATGGATTAGTATCTTTACCCCCTGCCTCTAAAAGTAAGACCTTATTTTTTGGATTAGATGAAATTCTGTTAGCAAGAACACATCCAGCTGAACCAGCACCAACAATAATATAATCAAAATTATCCATTTATTAGAACTCTTATAAATTAAAATTTTTTATTTGTAACATTTCTGTACACAAAAAAATTAAAATAATCCAATATTACCCCTTGTTTTAGTTTTCATTCTTTGACACAGTTTCGGTTTTAAAAATAAAGAGAGGGAAACAAATGAAAAAAATCATTTCAATGTTATTTGCAGTTGCAATGGTGTTTGGATTTATTTCAAATGCTAATGCTGCAAAAACACTAAAATGTCAGACAGTTCTTAACACAAAAGCTGATGAAGTTAAGATGTTAAAGGATTTTACTGACACAGTAACAGCGTTAACTGGTGGATCTCTTAAGTTTGAAATTATGCCAGCTGGAGCTGTTGTTGGTGTTAAAGAAACTTTAGATGCAGTTGACAAAGGCCTAATCGATTGTGGTTTCGCTTGGACTCACTATTGGTCAGGTGACCATCCTGCAGCTATGCTATTCGGTTCTCCAGTAGCTGGTGGTGGTGTTGGTATTGACAACATTGCATTCTTATCATGGTTCCAATATGGCGGTGGAAAAGAGCTATACGACAGACTATGGAAAGAAATGGGAAGAGACATCAAAGGATTTATGATTCAACCAGTTGGGCCTGAGGCTTTAGGTTGGTTTCCAAAACCAATTAAAGATATGGCTGACTTTAGAAAATATAAGTTCAGAACTCCTCCAGGAATTCCAGGACAAACATATAAAGACATCGGTATTGCATCTGTAGCTATGGGTGGTGGAGATATTCTACCAGCTTTAGAAGCAGGAACAATTGATGCTGCTGAATGGTGTTGTCCAAAACCAGACTTAACGTTTGGTTTCCAAAAAGTATTAAAGCACTACTACCTACAAGGTTTACACCAAGTTGTCGTAAATGCTGACTTTTATATTACTGGAAAAACTTACAACGCTATGAGCGATCATGAGAAGAAGTCTCTTGAAGTTGCAGCTAATGCTTCATTAGCTAAGTCTTTAAGTTACAGAATCTATGAAAATGGTAAAGCTTTAAAAGAGCTTACAGAAGTTCATGGAGTTAAATTAGAGGATACACCGTCTGATTACTTCACAGAATACATGGCTGCAGCTAAGAAAAGTTTGGAAACAAACGCTGCAAAAAATGCATTCTTTGCAGAAGTATGGGACTCTATGAAAGAATTTGCTGATATAGCAGTTCCTTTCTGGAGTGGTGCTCAAATGTCTAATGCGAAGCTAGGAATGGCTCACGCAGCAACATTAAAGTAATCCAATAATTAATCTATAATTCAATTAGAGCGGACTTAATTGTCCGCTCTAGTTTTTTTTAACAAAAATTTTTATGGCTGAAGAACCAACTAAACTAGATATATCAGATGAAATGATTGCCGAAAGGCGAGGTGGTTCAGGAAAAATGCCAAGTGACATGCCATCATGGATGGCAAGATCGATTGTAAATATTGATAAATTTAGCAAGTGGATAGGAAATGTTGTTTGTTGGATACTGATGCCACTTATCTTTGCTATGACTTATGAAGTTTTTGCAAGAAAACTTTTTCATGCACCTACGATATGGGCGTATGACATAAGTCGATTTTTATATGGTGCACTATTCATGTTAGGTGCAGGTTATGCACTTTCCAAAGGTGTTCATATAAGAGCAGATTTTTTATATAGAAATTTTAAAACTAAAAACCAAGGTACAATTGATTTTTGGTTATATATTTTATTTTATTTTCCAGGATTAATTGTCTTTCTTTATATGACAATTGGTTATGTAGGCGAGTCTATTCAACGAGGTGAAAGAGGGATGGATACTACATGGATGCCTTACATGTGGCCAATTAAAACTTGTTTATTGGTTGGTATAATATTTTTATTAATCCAAGGTATTTCAGAATTATTAAAAAGTTATTGGGCTGCTACTAGAGGAAAATGGCCTGGAGAGGATGAATGATAGCAGAATTTATAGATCCAGCTATTCTAGGTTTTATTTTAGTTGGAGTTATGCTTTTTGCAATTTTTGTAGGATTTCCTATCTCATTTACTCTTATATTTTTGGGTTTTGTATTTGGTTATTTAGGATTTGGAAAATTAGTCTTTTATTTAATGACTCTCCAGTTTTCGATGGTCATGACCGAACAAACCCTCGCCGCAGTCCCACTCTTTGTATTTATGGGTATCATGATGGAGCAGGCAGGTTTGATGGAAAGATTATTCTCATCATTTCAAATGATGCTAGCTAGAGTTAGGGGCGCATTATATTATGCGGTATTATTTGTTTCAGTTATCTTTGCCGCAGCAACAGGAATTGTTGGTGCTTCAGTAACCATACTCGGTATCATGGCTGCAAAATCCATGAATAGGTCTGGCTATGACGTTAGACTTGCTGCAGGTACAATAACAGCTGGTGGTACTTTAGGAATTTTAATACCACCAAGTATCATGCTTGTTGTAATGGGCCCAATTATGGAAATTCCAGTTATTGATTTATTTGCAGCTGCTATAATTCCGGGAATTCTTCTTGCAAGTTTATATGCAGGCTACACTACAATAAGATGCATGATCAATCCTAAATTAGGACCTGTAATTCCTGAAGAGATGAGAGCTGCTAGTATGAAAGAAGTTTGGATTGAATTTTTCTTAGGCTTGGTTCCGCCAGCAGCACTAGTGTTTGCAGCACTAGGAAGTATTCTTTTTGGTTTTGCAACTCCAACAGAAGCAGCTGGTTGTGGTGCAATGGGAGCATTATTGCTTTCTTTAGCATATAAAAAATTAACTCTTTCAAAACTTCAAGAAGCACTTGTAAAAACTTTAGAGATAACCGCGTTAATAATGGTTTTAGTTGCTGCATCAAACTTTTTTGGTGCTGTATTTGCAAGACTTGGTACTCCAACTTTATTAACTGAATTCTTGTTAGGTTTAGATATGAACAAATATTTAATCCTAGGAATTGTTATGGTTGCTATATTTTTATTGGGCTGGCCTTTGGAGTGGGTACCGATAGTCATGATTATTGTGCCAATTATTTTACCATTAATAGAAGCTCTAGGTTTTAACCTTACCTGGTTTGCAATATTAGTCGCCGTGAATCTCCAGACCGCCTGGTTGTCTCCACCAGTGGCTTTGTCTGCGTATTTCTTAAAAGGGGTTGTCCCTGAATGGGATTTAAAAGATATTTATTACGGAATGATGCAATTCATGGTGCTGCAAGTAATTGGATTAATATTAATTATAATATTTCCCAAAATTGCACTTTGGTTACCAACTCTCTTATATGGACAGTAGAAATTATTAGTTTAAAATAATTTTAGTGAATCAACCAAAAGTTAAATACTCACTCTCAAACTGGGATCTGGTTTCAGTAAATCCAAATTATAAAACTTGGAATTGGAAGGACCTTTTTTGTTACTGGGGAGTAAATGTACAAAGTGTAATTGGCTTTTCTCTGATTGCCTCTCTTTACATAATGTATGATCTAAATTCTTTTGTGGTTTTACTTGGAACTTTACTAGGCTCATTTTTTGTTTATTTATTTGCTAATTTTATTGGAAAACCTTCACAAAAATTTGGATTACCTTTTGTAGTCTTGTTGAGATCTTCTTTAGGATTTAATGGAGCTAAATTTTTTGGATTAATAAGAAGCTTGGTTGGAATTTTCTTATTTGGAATTCAAACATATTTTTTATCAAAAATTTTAACTTATCTAGTTAGAATATTACTTTTTACAATTGATGAATCTTTATTAGTTCAAGATATATTTATTTTTTACTTTTATGGTCTAAATATAATTGATTGGTCGTCAATTATAATTGCAATTATTTTTCAAACATTATTGTTTAGTATTGGTGCTCAATATAATAAGAAAATTATTAATTTTTCAGCAATTATTGTTTATGTAGGAATTGTTATTTTTTTCTTCCTTGTTTTATTAAGTGATGTCAAATTAACTTCAAAAGCATTTGTAAATATTTTAAATACAAAAAACTTTTTAGATCTTAATAATTTAGCACCACTTTTAACTGTAGCAGGAACTGTCTTTGCATATTTTTCAATATTAATAATTAGTTTTGGAGATATTTCTAGGAATGTTAAAAATGTTAAAGAGTTAGATAAAGGGAATTTTAGTTTACTTCTTAATTTAATTATTTTTTCTTTTTTCTCTATCTTTATTGTTGCTGGATCTGATGCACTTCTAAATCAAAAATTTCCAGATATAGACAGAATTTTTACAAATCCTACTGACATCATAGGTAAATATGACAATATTCAAATAACTACATTGGTACTCTTTTTTATTGTAATTGCTTCAGCATCTACGAATTTAGTAGCCAATTATATTCCGTCTCAATATTCTTTGATTAATTTTATTCCAAGTAAATTATCTTTAAAGAGTGCAAGTTATATAATTTCTTTCTTAGGTTTGTTGGTTGCTATTTTTTGGCTCACAATTTTAAGTCAAATTGGTATTTTATCTTTTGTAGATACATTTGGTGCATTTTTTGGACCATTGTTTGGAGTGATGCTTGCTGACTATTATTTGATCAAAAACCAAACCTTGAGTAATAAAGATTTATATTTAGTAGATAGTGATAGTAGTTATTATTATTCTGGAGGGTGGCACATCAAAGGCGTTTACTCGGCATTTTTAGGTTTTATATTTTCAGCATCAACAATTTGGAATACAAATTTAATGTTTTTACAGTCTTATGCATGGTTAATTGGTGCATTTGTAGCCTGGATAACGTATTACTTGTTAGCAAAAAAATAATATGAAAGCATTAGTATATACTGGAACACAAGAACTCGTTTATAGGGAAGAACCAAATCCAATTGAAGTTTCAGGAGAAAGTATTTTAAAAATTCATGCTTCTGGAATATGTGGTTCAGATATGCACGCATATCATGGACATGATGAAAGAAGAAATCCACCATTAATATTAGGTCATGAAGTTAGTGGTGAAGTGCAAAATGGAAAATTTAAGGGTAAAAACGTTGTTTTAAATCCTCTTATAACTTGTGGTAAATGCGAATACTGCACAAGTGGAAGAGAACATCTTTGTCCTCACAGAGTCTTATTAGGAATGAACAAGCCGATTGAGAGACAAGGTGCTTTTGCTGAATTGATATCAACTCCTGATAAAAATATTTATGAAATCCCAGATGGATTAGATAAGAATGAAGCGCCAGTAGCAGAGCCAACTGCAGTTTCTTTACATGCAGTATTAATTGGTGAGCAATCTCTAAAAAAACCTTTGTCTGAGTGTAAAATTTTGATTCAAGGTGGTGGTGCAATAGGATTATTATGTGGTTTAATTTTATCTAAAATTAAGAAAAGTAAAAATATAATTCTATCTGATCCTAATAAATTGAGATTGAATGAGTGCTCTAAATATTTAGAGGCAAAATATGTTGCACCAGATCATAGTGAAATAGAAAGCAATAAATTTGATATTGTATTTGATACAGTAGGTTTGGAGATTTCAAGACAACAGGCTATTGAAGTGGTTAAACCTGGCGGATCAATTATTCACATAGGCTTAACTCAGCCAGCTGGAACTTTTAATTTTAGAAAGATGACAATCCAAGAGGTGACTGTTATAGGAACTTATTGTTATACCAATAAAGATTTTGAGCAGACGTTAGCAATATTAGCAAATAAAGATATAGGTTCTCTAGATTGGATTGAATTTAGAGATTTAAAAAATGGTGGTGATGCCTTTAAACAAATTCATGATGGCACATGTGTCGCGCCTAAAATTATATTGATACCTTAGAATTAGAATTTAATTTTATAGCTCTAGAACTACCTATTTTTAGGTCATTAGACATAATTGGTGCAGATATTATTATTGACCAATAAATTAGAAGTAAAAAAATTGAAATTGTTTTCATATCAATTATTTAAAAATTAATTCTGATTTTTGCATGTTTAAATCTTGTCTAAATAATGTATTAAGAACTTAAATTATGAAAATATTTTTCAAATTCATTTTAATTTTTTTGATTTCAATCAACTCAGTATTTGCAAATGAAGTTTTAGTGTTTGAGTTTACAGAAGAAGAATTTTCGGAATTAACTGTCAGAAAAGTAAGAGGAGCAAAAAACGAGACAAAATATACTGTTGGGAAAAATGAAAATGGAAATTTCCTAAAAGCTGTCGCCGATAATGCAGCCTCTGGTCTTGGAAAAGAAGTCAAAATTGATCTAAACAAGACTCCATTCATTAATATTACATGGAAAATTGAGAAAGACTTGTCTGGAATTAAGGAAGATACCAAAAAAGGGCATGATTTTGCTGCTAGAGTTTTTGCGGTTAAAAAAACGGGTGCAACACCTTTATCAAATAGGGCAGTTAACTACGTGTTTTCAAGTAATAGAGATGTTGGTATTAGCTCACCAAGTCCTTACACAAAAAAATCTATAGATAATGTAATAGCAACAACCAAAACTAATCTAAATGAATGGGTAACGGTCAAATCAAATGTAAAAGAAGACTTTAAGAAATTCCACGATCTAGATTTAGATGAATTAGATGGCTTAGCAGTTATGGCGGATACAGATAACTCTAAAATGAAATCTATAGCCTATTTTCAGAACATTTATTTTTCAGCAAATTAATTAAAGTTTAGTATATTTTTTTTAGTCCCATACTCAGGAATGATAGTATGATTGCAACAATTACGTCCTCTATCGGTGAAGCGTTAGGAACACCATAGTTCCATAAAATTACTCCAATCAACCATATTATATAAACTTTCATAGCAGTTATTATATCTTAGTTTGTATAAATATTTCTCATTTTTTGATATTAATGAAAAATGCATAAAACTTTTAGCCATAATGTTAAAGTTTACTATGAGGATACTGACTCAGGAGGAGTGGTTTATTATGCAAATTATTTAAAATACTTTGAGAGAGCAAGAACAGAAGCTCTATTAACTATTGGTTTAAGTAATTTAAAAATTAAAGATGAGTTTAATTCTTTAATAATCGTTAAATCATGCAATATTGAATATAAAAAATCAGCATACTTAGAAGATAACTTAATAATAAAATCTTTTATTTCCTCTTCATCAAAAACCTCTTTTGTAATGGATCAGTCAATTTACAGAGATGATTTATTAATTGTGGATGCAAAAATACATTTGGTATTTGTAAATACAATCGGGAAACCTAGAAAAATTCCTGAGATTATTTTAGATAGTTTTAAACCCTTCATAAAAAAAATTTAATATTAAGCTAAGAAAGCTTTAATTTTATGCTTAATCATTTTTTTTAAATAGACTCTATTTTTTTTTGGAAAATAATCTTTAAAATTAGGCAATATAAAAGTTGTAGGATGTTTAAACCAAACATTTTTAAAATCTAAATTTAAATGAGCATAAGGGTTTCTGTTTTTACTATAATAATCAACATAAATTGAAGATCTTTTAATTTTATTATTTTTAATTTCTGTTACTCCGTGAAATGTAAAGGGTGAATGTAAAAATATTACAGCTCTATTTGGAATATAATCCACTATTTTTTCTATTTTTGTCCCATTTTTATTTGCAAACATTGTTGCTCCTCCCCATGATTTTTCCCATCCTTTAGATAAATACAAGATTATATTAAGGACATGTGGTAGTCCGGTTGATGGTTCTGACGAGTGGTCAACATGCGTCCCCAAAAAACCAGAATCATACATTTCATGGTAATTAGCTAAATCAACATTACCCACATTTGTAGAAAATAAATTTTTAATTTTACTTAATTTCCCAAGATTCTTAATAAAATTATCTTTGTATAACTCATTTACAATTATTGAGATATTTTTTGATAATTCTACATTTTTACTTGCCCATTTATTTTTTTCCACATCTGTTTTGAAATTTGTACCTTTGTTCTGATTAACAACAATTCTTTCAACATCAAGATTTTTGAAAAATTCTTCATCTAAAAAATTATCTAATACAACGTGAGGATAAGGCTTAGCATTTAAAAATTCTAAACTGAAATTACCAAGATCATTGTATATTTTATTAATTATATTCATCTAGTTTTTTTGATAAAATCAAGAGCCTCTTCTATATTTTTGGTAGGAAGGTCTTTGTAGAAATAATTTTTATAATCTTCAAATTTTTTTGTCTCAATATTTTCTTCTCTTATATATCTAGTTTCTTCTGTTGTTTTTAAAAGACCTACACCTTGATCAACATTGGCAATTATAAATTCTATATTTCTAGATTTACTTAGGTCAACAGCCACTTTCCAAACATCACCTGAATACTCTTGAGTTTCCTCTGTTTTTGATCTTGGTAACATGTCATGTAAAATAATTATTCCATCTTTGTTTAGAAATTTAATAGAATTAATTACATCTTTACTGCATTGTTCATAGGTATGAAGTCCATCTATAAATATTACATCAAAAAACAAACTATTATCTTTAAAAAATTCATCACTAGTCATTCGATGTGTTCCACCTCTTAAAGGATCCACTCCAATTTTTTGATCAATCGGTAAAGGAACTGTGTCAAAAGCTTTATTATCAAAACATCCAATTTCGAGATATTTACAATTTTCAAATTTTTTTTTTAAAATTACCTGATTAATTGCAAGTGAAATTAAACTAATTCTATTATATGGCTTTGAGTCATATTCAAAAAAGTTTTTAATTGATTTTTTTTTTATCTTCCTAATATAATAATAGGGATTTAGTATTAATGGCACAAATAATCTAAATAAATTTCGCATACTTCTCAGTACATTAAGATTTAAATTTTAGCAATTTTTTTAACTTTCTTAAATAAGTTAACTATTTGTTTTTCTGATATTAAACCAGTATTTACGTTTCTAGGACTTGGATGATAACAGGCGATTAATTTTATATTATTAGGTATTTTATAACATTTACCGTGAATAAAGCTCATTTTTTTTAAAACTCCATATTTTTTTTTTAAAATTTTTAGACAATTATCAAAAGCGACTTTACCTAAAGCAACAATTGTTTGGATTTGATTTAAAGTTTCAATTTCATTTTCAAAATGATTAGAGCAATTTAACAATTCTTCATTTGTTGGTTTATCACCAGGAGGAACACATTTTAGTATATTGGTTATAAAAGTTGATTTTAATTCCAATCCATCATTTAAACTTTCTGAATAAGGTAGATTAGAAATATTTACTTTTTTCAAACAAGAAAACAAGAAATCGCTAGATTTGTCTCCAGTGAAGGGTCTTCCTGTTCTAGTTCCGCCATGAGCTGCTGGTGCTAAACCTAAAATTAATAATTTAGAATTTGTTTTACCAAACCCAGGAACTGGTTTTCCCCAATAAGTATCGTTAATGTTTTGTTTTCGTTTTTCAGTGGATATTTTTTTTATAAAATTATTTAATCTAGGACATTTTCTACATTTAATAATTTTCTTATTTAGTTGTTTTAATTTATTATTCATTAATGAAAATTTTAAAATATTTTTTAATTATATTTATATGTTTAAATTCTCCAATTAAAGAAGTTTCAAGTGAGGCTATGATTAGTGAGCTTCAAAAAGGTGGTAAATTAATATTTATCCGTCATGCTTATGCACCTGGAGGGGGAGATCCATCTAATTTTGATATTAATAATTGTGAAACTCAAAGAAACTTAAATGATGAGGGAAGAGTACAATCAAAAAAAATTGGAAATTTTTTTAAACAAAATAGTATTACAATAAACAAAATTTACTCCAGCGAATGGTGTAGGTGTAAAGAAACTGCAGAAATAGCATTTAATAATTATGAAACAAAAAATTTTTTGAATTCTTTTTTTAGTGCAAAATTTGCTAAAAATAGAAAACAACAAGTTATTGATTTTAATAAATTCTTAAAAACTTGGGATCAAAAACAAAATATAATTTTTGTAACTCATTACGTAGTAATATCTGAGCTTTTAAATTATGCACCATTATCAGGAGAGATTATTATTTCAGATAAAAATTTAATAGTAATTGATAGTTTAGAAATAGAATATTAAATTAAGAATTATGTCTTCAAAAAGAGCCATGCGACAAGCCCAAAAACAGGCATTTGCTAAACATAGATCGAATATTTCAAATAGTAGATTTAATTTTAGTAAAAAAAATTTAGATAAACTTAAATGTAATAAAAAAAAGAAAACTTAACTTTGGTTTGCAAATTTCTCAATTTTTTTACAAGTAGAAATTTTTGAAACCCCTTCAATATCATTCATAACACTTTTAATGAATATCTCTGGCTTGTTCTTTTCGATTAATATTTGAGTATAAAATTGAGGATAGCCATGTTTTAAAGTAAAAATTTTACCATTTTCTTCGTAAATATTTCTAACATATGAGTTTGATTTTTTTACACTCAAATCAGTAATTCTGTATTTTTGATAAGTTTTTTCTGCATATACATAATTTCTAGTCATTATTAATTCATTGAGATTAAATATATATTCATTTTTTAAATATTTATCCTCTTTGTGATCACATTTACTTAAAACAATAATTTCTGAGTGAGTATTTAAGCTTATTAAAAAAAAAAATAAAAAAATTATTAAAAACTTATTTTTTCTCATTTTTATCAGCGAAAAATAAAGCTATAATAAATATTACGGTCCATGCAAATACAGACAAAGTTTTTAAAGGAGTTGTATCTACGCCCCAAACATCAAAGAATAAAGCACCAATAATTATACCTATAGCATAAATAATGCTTATAATTTTAACTTTGCTCATATTTTATTTTTTGATCAAATTTTTCTTGAAAAGAGATATACCATTATTGATTTTGTAAGAATAAGATTCTTTAAAACTTTCAAGCTGCCAACCAGTAAGTCTTTTTTCAATTTCATTTAAATTTTCTTTTTTCCAATCATCTGTTGTTTCCTCAAGTTTCCAAAGTCTTTTTTCCTCGTTATTTCTTCCACAACCATAACAATAGCCGGTAGAAGGATCTGTTTTACAAATACTAATACAAGGTGAAACAATCATTTTTTTTTATATTTTTATATCCTTTTACACTATTATTCGGATTGGACAAATCAGTTCAATAATATATAAAGCACCTAATTTAACTGGGGCGATGGCGGAATTGGTAGACGCGCTGGTCTTAGGAACCAGTCGAGCAATCGGTGAAGGTTCGAGTCCTTTTCGCCCTACCATAAAAAATTATGAAAGTAACAGTAGAAAATAAAAAAGGTTTAAACAAAGATCTTAAAATTTTCATCGATAAAGAGACTATGAACTCTTATATGGATGAAAAATATGAAGAGATCAAAGGAACAGTAAATTTAAAAGGTTTTCGTCCAGGAAAAGTACCAAAAGAAATTTTAAAGAGACAATTCGGTAAAGCCGTATTTAGTGAAGTATTAGACAAAGTTTTAAAAGATACATCTACAAAAGCATTAGAAGAAAAAAAAATTAAACCAGCGGGTCAGCCAAAGTTAGATCTAAAAACATATGGTGAAGATAAAGAGTTAGAATATGTTTTATCAGTTACAGAATTACCTAAAGTAGAGATTAAATCATTAGAAAACATTGAATTTGATGAATACGTTGTTAATATTGATGATAGTGAGACAGATAAAAGAATAAAAGAAATTGCTAAGAACCAACCAAATTTTAAAGAAGGTACGGCTGATACAAAAGCAACAGAAGGTGATCTCGTTGCATTAGATTATAAAGCAACAATTGATGGAAAAGAATTTAAAGGAAGTGTGGGAAAAAATACACAGCTTACATTAGGTAAAGATTTATTTTTGAAAGGTTTTGATAAGCAGTTAATTGGTGTTAAAAAAGATGATGAGAAGGTTGTTGAGGCAACACTTCCAGAGAATTATCCCGAAAAAGAATTAGTTAATAAAAAAGCTAAATTTAATTGTAAAATTTTATCAGTCAAACAACCACAAGAGGTTAAAATAAATGATGATTTTGCAAAAAATTTAGGAGCTAAAGATTTGAAAGATCTTAAAGCTTTAATTTCAAAACAAATAAATGATGAATATAAAAATTCTCTAGATCAACTTTCAAAAAATCAAATTCTAAAAGAAATTGAAAAAATTAAAGTTGAAGAAGTTCCTGAAAATTTAGTCGAGGAAGAAGTTAAGATTCTTTCACAAGGCATGTCTGAAGATGATACTAAAAAAAATAAAAAATCTTTTGAAGAAAAAGCAAAAACAAGAATAAAAACTGGATTAATCTTAAATGAATTTGGTGAAAAAAATCAAATCAAAGTTAGTGAACAAGAAATTCAAGCAGAAGTTCAAAAGCAATTAAGAATGATGCCTGGACAAGAGAAAATGGTTATGGATTTTTATCAAAAAAATCCATCTGCTTTAGCCAGTCTAAGAGGGACAGTTTATGAAGAAAAAATTTTAAATCTTATAAAAGAAAAAGGTAAACCAAATAAAAAAGAAATTTCAAAAGTTGAGGCAGAAAAAATCTTAAAAGAAGCTCATAAACAAGATCACGATCATGATCATGAACCTAAAAAAGAAACAAAAAAGAAACCTAAAGCAAAAGCTTCAGAGAAAAAAAAACCTTCCACAAAAACAGCAAAATCAAAACTAGCTGCTAAAAAAATAAAAAAAGTTAGCAAAAAGTAATCACAAGTTGTATAAGTAGATCGAATCAACTTATGACAACAAAATTATCAGAAAATATGAGTAATTTAGTGCCGATGGTTGTAGAGCAATCAAGTAAAGGTGAAAGAGCTTATGATATTTACTCAAGACTTTTAAAAGAAAGAATTATTTTTTTAACTGGTCAGATAAATGATAACCTTGCGTCTTTAGTAACAGCTCAGTTATTATTTTTAGAAGCCGAAGATCCGAAGAAAGAAATTTATTTATATATCAATAGTCCGGGTGGATTGGTAACGGCGGGTCTTGGAATTTACGATACCATGCAATATGTAAAACCGGATATATCAACTTTGTGTATTGGCCAAGCTGCATCAATGGGATCATTTTTATTAGCTGCAGGAACAAAAGGTAAAAGATTTTCATTACCTAACTCAAGGATAATGGTTCACCAACCTTCAGCAGGTTTTCAAGGACAAGCCACAGATATTGAAATTCATGCTAATGAAGTCTTGTCTTTAAAGAAAAGATTAAATGAAATTTACTCAAAACATACAGGTAAAACTGTTGATGAAATAAAATCTGCTTTAGAGAGAGATAATTTCATGACAGCAGATGTCGCAAAATCATTTGGTCTAATTGACGAAGTAGTAGAAAAAAGATCATAATATACAATATATAGATAACTTATTAATCCAAACTTGATTAGTATGAGTCAACTATAATAAAGTAACTAAATTGATTCGTTTATAAAATTATGAGTACAAATAATAAAAATATTCTTTACTGCTCTTTTTGTGGAAAGAGTCAACACGAAGTTAGAAAATTAATTGCAGGTCCAACTGTATTTATTTGTGATGAATGTGTTGAGCTTTGTATGGATATTATAAAAGAGGAAAGTAAAGATACCTTTGTAAAACATCAAGACGGCCTTCCTTCGCCAAAAGAAATTTGCTCAGTACTAGATGATTATGTTATTGGTCAAGCTCACGCTAAGAAAGTTTTGTCAGTAGCTGTACATAATCATTACAAAAGACTTAATTATGAAAATAAAACCAGTAAGAATGTAGAATTATCTAAATCTAATATTTTATTAGTTGGACCAACTGGTTGTGGTAAAACTTTATTAGCACAAACTCTTGCTAGAATTTTAGATGTTCCATTTACAATGGCTGATGCAACAACACTAACTGAAGCTGGATATGTTGGTGAAGATGTTGAAAATATTATTTTAAAATTGCTTCAAGCTTCAGATTATAATGTTGAAAAAGCACAACGTGGAATAGTGTATATTGATGAAGTTGATAAAATTAGTAGAAAATCTGAAAACCCATCAATTACAAGAGATGTATCTGGAGAAGGGGTTCAACAAGCTTTATTAAAAATAATGGAAGGAACTGTTGCAAGTGTTCCACCACAAGGAGGAAGAAAACACCCTCAACAAGAATTTTTACAAGTAGATACAACTAACATTCTTTTCATTTGTGGAGGTGCATTTGCTGGTTTAGATAAGATTATTTCTCAGAGAGATAAAGGTACTTCAATTGGTTTTGGTGCAGATGTTAAAAATACTCTAGATAAGAAGACTGGTGAATGGATGAAGGGATTAGAACCTGAGGATTTATTAAAATTTGGATTAATACCAGAATTTATTGGAAGATTACCAATGATTGCAACTCTTGAAGATTTAGATGAAAAATCATTGATCAAAATTTTACAAGAACCTAAAAATTCTTTAACTAAACAGTATCAGGAATTATTTAAGTTAGATGGAGCAAAATTAACATTTAAAGAAAACGCACTTAAAGAAATAGCTCAAAAAGCAATTAGCAAAAAAACAGGTGCAAGAGGACTAAGATCAATATTAGAAAATATCTTATTAAAAACTATGTATGATCTTCCAAGCCAAGACAACATTGAAGAAGTTATTGTTGATGCAGGAGCTGCAAAAGGTCAATCACAACCAATTTTAGTTCATTCTAAAGGTGAAAATAAATCTAAGTCAGGCAAAACATCAGCGGCTTAATATCCTTAATAAGTCACAAAAACCTATTGCAATATAATATATAATATCCATATTAACATCATGGACGTCAAAATATCATTGCCATTGTTACCTTTGAGAGACATTGTTGTCTTCCCAAGCATGGTAATTCCTCTATTTGTAGGAAGAGATAAATCTATTTCTGCACTTAACGAGGTGATGAAGAAAGATAAGAAAATTATCCTTGTAACTCAAAAAAATTCTGAGATTGACGATCCTAAAAAGACAGATGTGTTTATGTATGGTTGCGAAGGAAGTATCCTACAATTACTAAAATTACCAGATGGAACTGTAAAAGTTTTAGTAGAAGGCATTAAAAGAGTTAAAATTTTAGATTTTAAAGATAACGATAAATTTATTACATGTGACTATACATATTTTAATGATATTTTACCCAAGGATGAAGATTTATTTCCACTTTCAGCTACAGCTTTAAGAAGATTAGAAAAGCTTACTTCAATAAATAAGAAAATTTCAAATGAAACGATAAACACCATTAAGCAGCTAAAAGATCCTTCACAAATAGCTGATAATATTGCTTCACACATTACAGCTACTATTTCAGAAAAACAGCAAATTTTTGAAACAGTAGATGTTAAGAAAAGATTAAATGCCATAATTAAAATTATGGAGAATGAAACGAGTATAATTGGTGTTGAGAAAAGAATTCGAGGAAGAGTAAAAACTCAAATGGAAAAAACTCAGAGAGAATACTATTTAAATGAACAACTTAAAGCTATTCAAAAAGAACTTGGTGAGATCGAAGACGGTAAAGACGAAACCACCAGTTTAAATAAAGCAATTACAAAAGCTAAAATGCCTAAAGAAGTTGAAAAAAAATGTCTTCAAGAGCTTAAAAAATTGAAGAATATGAGTCCAATGTCTGCTGAAGCTACAGTAGTAAGAAACTATCTTGATTGGATGACAGAACTACCTTGGCATAAGAAAAGTGAAGTAGACATAGATTTAACTAAGGCATTAAATATTCTTGATAAAGATCATTTTGGATTAGAAAAAGTTAAAGAAAGAATAATTGAATTTTTAGCTGTTCAAAAAAGAATGGAAAAGATTAAGGGCCCAATATTGTGCTTAGTTGGTCCTCCCGGAGTTGGTAAAACATCTTTGGGTAAATCTATTGCAAAAGCAACTAATAGAGAATTTGTTAGAATGTCAGTTGGTGGAATGAGAGACGAAGCAGAAATAAGAGGACATAGAAGAACTTATATTGGGTCATTACCAGGTAAAATAATTCAAATGATGAAAAAGGCTGGAACAAAAAATCCTTTAATTTTATTAGACGAAATAGACAAAATCGGAAATGATTACAGAGGTGACCCATCTTCAGCACTTTTAGAAGCATTAGATCCAGAACAAAATACAACTTTTAACGATCACTATTTAGAAGTTGACTATGATTTATCTGATGTAATGTTTGTAACTACAGCAAACACTTTGAATATTTTACCTCCATTATTAGACAGAATGGAAGTAATAAGACTTGCTGGTTACACTGAAGACGAAAAAATTAGTATAGCTAATAAATATCTACTACCTAAACAAATTAAAGATAATGGTGTTAAAGAAAAAGAGATGAAATTAGACGATGATATCATAAAAGAAGTAATTAGAGGATACACAAAAGAGTCAGGAGTTAGAAACTTAGAAAGAGAAATTTCAAAACTTGCTAGAAAAGTTGTTAAGAAAATTGTAGCTGGTGAAGAGAAAGAAGTTCAAATTGATAATAAAAATTTGTCTGATTTTCTTGGTGTGGCAAAATTTAAATTTGGTGAGCTAGAAAGTGAAAATAGAGTAGGTATTGTAACAGGACTTGCTTGGACAGAATATGGTGGAGAAATCTTAAAAATTGAAACAGTAACTATGCCTGGTAAAGGAAGAATGCAGATTACAGGTAAGCTTGGTGACGTGATGCAAGAGTCTGTTAAAGCTGCTAAATCTTTTGTTAGATCAAAATGTTTAGAGTATGGAATTATTCCACCTTTATTTGAGAAAAAGGATTTTCACATTCATGTACCTGAAGGTGCAACACCAAAAGATGGCCCATCTGCTGGAATAGGAATGGTAACTTCGATTGTTTCATCAATTACCAATATACCTGTGAGAAGAGATGTTGCAATGACAGGTGAGGTAACATTAACAGGCCAGGTATTGCCAATCGGTGGTTTAAAAGAAAAATTATTAGCTGCTCACAGAGCCGGAATCAAAGAAGTTTTAATTCCAAAAGAAAACGAAAAAGATTTAGTGGATATGCCTAAGAAAATTATAGATGATATTAAAATTACACCAGTTGAATATGCTGACCAAGTAATTAAGATTGCTTTAACTAAAGAACTTAAACCTACAGAATGGGTAGAGGTAGATTTAGCTAAAAAAGACGATAAATCTCAAGCTAGTATTCAATAATAATTAATTTACTTTATTTAAGTGTTGATGTAATAAGTAGCTCTGTTTTGGGGCGGTTAGCTCAGTTGGTAGAGCATCTCGTTTACACCGAGGGGGTCAAAGGTTCGAGTCCTTTACTGCCCACCAAACAAATAAGTGGGGGTGTAGCTCAGTTGGTTAGAGCGATCGCCTGTCACGCGATAGGTCGAGGGTTCGAGTCCCTTCACTCCCGCCACTTTTCCCAATAAATAGTCAGTTAATATAAATAAAATGTGACTTATCTTCCCTTCAACATCAGATAAAAACTGATATATAGATTTCCATGTTATCTGAATTTTTAAAAGATTACCTACCAATTATTCTATTTTTAATCATTGCTCTTGGTTTAAGTGTTGCTTTTGTAGTATTAAATTTTTTACTTTCTCCAAAAAAACCTGATCCAGAAAAATTATCTGCATATGAATGTGGTTTTGAACCATTTCAAGACTCTAGAATGGAGTTTGATGTAAGATTTTATTTAGTGGCAATTCTATTTATCATATTTGATCTTGAAATTGCCTTCCTATTTCCATGGGCAATATCATTAGGAAACATTGGTCTATTAGGTTTTTCATCAATGATGATTTTTCTATTCATACTAACAGTTGGTTTTATTTATGAATGGAAAAAAGGTGCTCTAGATTGGGAATAAAATTAATTTAATGAACGATAAAATAGATCAAATTCCTGAAGAGTTTAAACAACTTGCTAAAGATTTTAGTAAAAATGGTTTTATAACTACATCGCTGGATAATTTAATTAATTGGTCTAGATCTGGCTCTTTGCATTGGATGACTTTTGGTCTTGCTTGTTGTGCAGTTGAAATGATGCAAACAGCAATGCCAAGATATGACTTAGAAAGATTTGGCGCTGCTCCACGTGGGTCACCAAGACAATCAGATGTAATGATTGTTGCTGGAACATTAACAAACAAAATGGCACCAGCTCTTAGAAAAGTTTATGACCAAATGCCAGAACCTAGATATGTAATTTCTATGGGAAGCTGTGCTAATGGTGGAGGTTATTATCATTATTCGTATTCAGTTGTTAGAGGATGTGATCGTATAGTGCCAGTAGATGTATATGTTCCAGGATGTCCTCCTTCTGCAGAAGCTTTATTATATGGAATTTTACAATTACAAAAAAAAATTAGAAAAAAAGGATCTTTTATAAGATAGTCATGAATAGTTTAGAGGATCTAGAAAAAAAAATTAATTCTGAGTTAACCACGAAAATTAACAATTCAGAAATAAAACATAATCAAATTTATCTAGAAACAGATAAAGATGATTTTTTAGATGTAATATTATTTTTAAAAACTAATTTAGATACAAAATTTCGACAGCTGATAGATATTACAGTTGTGGATTATCCTGAAAATAACCAAAGATTTCAAGTCGTTTACTTATTTTTAAGTCATGAATTTAATCAAAGACTAGTTCTAAAATACTCTATTTCAGAAAATGAAGTTATACCTTCTTTAACAAGTATTTTTCCTGCTGCAAATTGGATGGAAAGAGAAGTTTTTGATATGTATGGTGTAAATTTCAAAGATCATCCTGATTTAAGAAGAATACTCACAGATTATGGTTTTGAAGGACATCCTTTGAGAAAAGATTTTCCGTTAACTGGTCACTCTGAGGTTAGATATAGTGAAGATCAAAAAAAAGTAATTAGTGAACCAGTTAAATTGGAGCAAAATTATCGAAATTTTGATTACGAGAGTCCTTGGGAAGGAACAAAATATATTAAAGAAGAAATTGAAAACAATGACAAAAAAAATTAAAAATTTAAATCTAAATTTTGGCCCTCAACATCCAGCAGCACACGGTGTATTAAGATTAATATTAGAACTAGACGGTGAGATTGTTGAAAAGGCAGACCCACATATAGGTTTACTCCACAGAGGTACAGAAAAATTAATTGAAAACAAGACTTACATGCAAGCTGTTCCTTATTTTGATCGTTTAGATTATGTAGCCCCAATGAATCAAGAACATGCTTTTGCTCTTGCTGTAGAAAAAATTCTTAAAATAGATGTACCGATTAGAGCTCAGTATATAAGGGTTATTTTTTTGTGAGATAGGAAGGATATTAAGTCATATTCTTAACGTAACAACTCAAGCGCTTGATGTTGGTGCTTTAACTCCTTCACTTTGGGGTTTTGAAGAACGAGAAACTTTAATGACTTTTTACGAAAGAGCTTCTGGATCAAGATTACATGCTAACTACTTTAGAGCAGGAGGTGTTCACCAAGACTTACCAAAAGGTTTAGAAGAAGATATTTCAAACTTTTGTGAGACATTTCCAAAAGTGATTAATGATTTAGAAAGTCTTTTAACGGACAATAGAATTTTCAAACAAAGAAATGTTGATATTGGAATTGTGAGTAAAGAGGACGCTTTAGATTATTCTTTTTCAGGTGTAATGATCAGAGGATCAGGAGTGCCTTGGGATTTAAGAAAATCTCAACCTTATGATTGTTATGAAGATTTAGATTTTAAAATACCAGTTGGAAAAAATGGTGATTGCTACGATAGATACTTATGTAGAATTGAAGAAATGAAAGAGAGTGTTTCTATTATCAAACAGTGTCTATCCAAAATGGAAAAAGGACCAGTTAAATCAATGGATGGAAAAATTAGTCCACCATCAAAAAAAGATATTAAGCAATCAATGGAAGCATTAATTCATCATTTTAAATTATTTACTGAGGGTTATAGAGTACCAAAGGATGAGATTTATACTGCTGTTGAAGCTCCCAAGGGAGAATTTGGAGTTTATTTAATTTCCGACGGTTCAAGCAAACCTTATAAATGCAAGATAAGAGCCCCAGGCTTTTCACATTTACAATCAATGGATTATTTAATTAAAGGACACATGCTAGCAGATGTACCTGCAGTTCTAGGTTCATTAGATATTGTTTTTGGTGAGGTTGATAGATGAGTTTAAGGAAGCCAGCAAAAGATCAACCAGAAAGTTTTGAATTTAATGCTTCCTCTTTAGAGGCAGCAAATAATATTGTTGAAAAATATCCAAAAGGAAAACAGCAAAGTGCTGTGATGGCCTTACTTTATATTGCTCAAAGACAAAACAATAACTGGATACCATTAGCTGCAATGAAGTATATAGCTAAGTTTTTAGATATGCCTTATATAAAGGTATATGAGGTGGCTACTTTCTATACAATGTATAATTTATCACCAGTTGGAAAATATTTTGTACAAGTATGCACTACAACACCATGCATGATAAGAGGTGCAAACAAATTGGTTGAAGCTTGTAAGGAAAAAATTTCTGAAAATGAATGTGAATTATCAAGCGATAAGAGTTGTTCATGGATGGAGGTTGAGTGTCTTGGTGCATGCGTTACTGCTCCTATGATGCAAATAAATGATGATTATTACGAAGATCTTGATAAAGAAAAAACATCTGAGATTTTGGATAAAATTCTAAACGGAGAAACTCCAAAACCAGGTTCATACAGAGGAAGAATTAATAATGAGCCAGAGAACAATAGAAAAACACTAACGGATTTAAAAAATGCTTAAAGATCAAGATAGAATTTTTCAAAATTTATATAACGATAAAGGTTCTGATGTAGCAGCGTCAAAATCAAGAGGTGACTGGGTAAACACTAAAGAAATTACTGAAAAAGGAAGAGATTGGATTATTAATGAAATCAAAGAGTCTCAGCTTAGAGGTCGAGGTGGCGCAGGATTTCCCACAGGTTTAAAGTGGTCATTTGCACCAAAAGAAGTTGGATCCAGACCACATTATTTAGTCATTAATGGTGATGAATCTGAACCAGGAACTTGTAAAGATAGAGATATTTTAAGATTTGAACCTCATAAACTAATAGAGGGTTGTCTAATAGCATCATATGCAGTTCAAGCACACGTCTGTTACATATATATTAGAGGAGAATATTTTGTTGATGGTCAAAAACTTCAAGCTGCAATTGATGAAGCTTATGAGAAAAAACTATTGGGAAAAAATGCAGCTGGAACCGGCTGGGATTTAGATATTTATATCCACTATGGTGCAGGAGCGTATATTTGTGGTGAAGAAACAGCATTACTAGAAAGCTTAGAGGGCAAAAAAGGTCAACCAAGATTAAAACCACCTTTCCCAGCTTTGATTGGTTTATATGGATGCCCAACCATAATTAATAATGTTGAAACCATTGCTGTGGTGCCAACTATTCTACGAAGAGGAGCGAAATGGTTTGCTTCTTTAGGAAGAGAAAAAAATACAGGTACTAAAATTTTCTGTATTTCCGGAAATGTTAATAATCCGTGTAATGTAGAAGAGGAGATGAGCATTCCTTTAAAAGAATTAATAGAAGTTCACGCTGGTGGAGTGATTGGTGGATGGGATAATTTACAAGCTGTAATACCAGGTGGATCCTCTATGCCTTTAATTCCAAAAGATAGATGTGAAACATTGAAGATGGATTTTGATGCGTGTGTCGAAGAAAAAAGTGGATTAGGAACAGCCGGAATAGTGGTTATCAATAAAGACCAAGACATCATTAAATGTATGGCGAGAATTGCTAGATTTTACAAACATGAAAGTTGTGGACAGTGCACACCTTGTAGAGAAGGTTCTGGATGGATGTGGAGAATGCTTGAACGTATGGCAAAAGGCGATGCTACTAAAGATGAAGTAGATATGTTAGGAGATGTAACAACTCAAATCGCTGGTCATACAATTTGTGCATTTGGAGAAGGTTCTTCATGGCCAGTTCAAGGTTTGTTAAGACATTTTAAAAAAGAAATTCAAGAAAGAAACAATTTGGACCCAATTGTTCAGAAAAAAAACAATATACCTTATTTGGTTGATCAACATTTATTAGATAAAAAAAATGCTTAAATTAAAAGTAAATGACATTGATGTAGAAGTTGAAGAAGGACTAACAGTTCTTCAAGCCTGTGAAAAAGCAGGTTTTGAGATACCTAGATTTTGTTATCATGAAAAATTATCTATAGCTGGAAATTGTAGAATGTGTTTGGTGGAAATGGAGAAATCTCCAAAACCTATTGCATCATGCGCAATGCCTGCAGCTGAGGGAATGAACATTAAAACAAATACAAGTTTAGTTGATAAAGCTAGAAAGGGTGTAATGGAATTTTTATTAGCAAATCACCCTTTAGATTGTCCTGTATGTGACCAAGGTGGTGAGTGTGATCTTCAAGATCAATCAATGTTTTATGGTGTAGACAAATCAAGATTCAAAGAAAATAAAAGAGCAGTTCCTGAAAAAAATATGGGACCATTAATTAAAACTCAAATGACAAGATGTATACATTGTACAAGATGTGTGCGATTTGCTACTGAAGTTGCAGGAGTTCCAGAACTTGGTGCTATAGGCAGAGGTGAAGATATGCAAATTACAACATATCTTGAGCAATCAATGCAATCAGAATTATCTGCTAATGTAGTTGATTTATGTCCTGTAGGAGCCTTGACGTCAAAACCCTATGTTTTTGAAGCAAGACCATGGGAATTAAAAAAGACAGAAACAATTGATGTAATGGATGCAATTGGTTCAAACATTAGAGTTGATACATACGATTGGGAAGTAAAAAGAGTTCTTCCAATAATTAATGAAGATATTAATGAAGAATGGATTTCGGATAAAACTAGATATGCATGTGATGGCTTACTTCATCAAAGATTAGATACCCCATATATTAAATACAACGGTAAATTTGAGAAGGCTTCGTGGCAAGAAGTTTATAAAATAATAAAATCTAAATTAGAAAATACATCTAAAGAAAAAGTATGTGGTTTTGTTGGAGATTTAACAAACATGGAAACTTCTTACATTTTTAAAGAATTTTTTGACCGAACAGTTGAAACTGATAATTATGAGTCAAGATCAGATAATAGATATGTTAATATTTCAAAAAGAGAAAATTATTTGTTTAATTCCTCAATTAACGGAATTGAAGATGCTGATTTAATTATATTGTTGGGCGCCAATCCTAGATACGAAGCCACAATCTTAAATGCAAGAATTAGAAAATCTTATCTAAATAATAGTACAAGAATTGTATCATTAAATGATTGTGGAGATCTAACATATCCTTATGAAAGTTTAGATGGGCAAACTAAAACAATTAAAGAAATTATAGATGACACACATAAACTTTCAAAAGAAATAGAAAGTGCAAAAAAACCAATGATAATAATTGGTGAGTCCTTACTAAGATTAGAAAATGCACAATATTTGTTTGATAATTTAAAAGATTTTTTGAATAAAAAAAACAAGTTCTCAGAAGACTGGAATCCTTTGAATGTTTTATCATGTGATGCAGCAACTGTAGGAAATTTTGATTTAGGAGTTTTAAATAATAAAACAAATTTAATAGAAGATTTAAAATCAAATAAATTTGAAATAGTGTTTTTAATAGGTCAGGATAATTTAAACTTTGTTAAAAAAAATGAATTTGTTATTTATCAAGGAAGCCATGGTGACAAAGGGGCAGAGTGTGCAGATATAATTTTACCTGGCTCAGCTTACACAGAACAAGACGGTTTTTATACAAATTTAGAGGGAAAAATTCAAAAAGCATTTAAGGCCTCTTATCCTCCTGGAGATGCAAAAGAAGATTGGAAGATAATAAATGAACTAGCTGAATTTATGAATAATAGAAAATTGTTTAACGATAAAGAAGAACTAGATAGTAGCATGTTAAATTATTTAAAATTGCAAAGTGAAAAACAAACTGAACAAAATAACAACAACTCGAATTCTGATTTTAATAATGAAAATTTAGAAATTGAAATTAAAGATTATTATTTTTCGAATGTTGTTGCTAAATCATCAAAAACAATGATTGAGTGCAACAATGCAAAAATGAATTTAAAATCAACAGGCACAGAAGGTTAAGATGGAATATTTGAATATAGTTTTTCAAGAGGTATACAAAATTCTGTTTTTGTTAGTTCCAGTTTTGGTCTCTGTAGCTATGATTGTTTGGCTAGATAGAAGAGTTTGGGCTTTTGTTCAAAAAAGACAAGGACCAAATGTAGTGGGACCATTTGGATTACTTCAATCATTAGCTGATGCGTTGAAATATATTTTTAAAGAAATAATCATTCCATCAAGCTCAAACAAAGTAATCTTCATATTAGCACCTATCGTTACTATGACATTAGCTTTGATTGCGTGGGCTGTTATACCATTTAGCGCAACCCAGGTTTTAGCGGATATTAATGTCGGTATACTTTATCTATTTGCTGTTTCATCCCTAGGTGTTTATGGAATAATTATGGGAGGATGGGCTTCAAACTCTAAATATCCTTTCTTGGGTGCAATTAGATCTGCTGCTCAAATGGTATCATATGAAGTTTCTATTGGGGTTATTATTATCAATGTATTGTTGTGTGTAGGCTCATTAAATTTGAATGACATTGTAATTGCTCAACAAAATCTATGGTTTGTAATTCCATTATTTCCAATGTTTGTAATATTTTTTATCTCTGCTTTAGCTGAAACTAATAGACCACCTTTTGACTTACCTGAGGCTGAAGCAGAATTAGTTGCTGGATACCAGACAGAATATTCTGGAATGATGTATGCAATGTTTTGGTTAGGTGAGTATGCAAACATCTTATTGATGTGTGCTATGGGAGCTATATTATTCTTAGGTGGATGGTTATCTCCAATAGATATTTATCCATTCACTTTAGTACCTGGTGCAATTTGGCTAATTTTAAAAATTTTACTTTTATTTTTCTTATTTGCTTTAGTAAAAGCAATTGTACCAAGATATAGATATGACCAATTAATGAGATTAGGTTGGAAGGTATTTCTACCTTTTTCTTTAACTTGGGTTGTTTTAACTGCAAGTTATTTATTTTACTTTAACCTTTTACCAACAAATTAATTATGAATTTATCTAGATTTTTTAAAACTATTTTCATGGTTGATTTTGTGGGAGGTTTGTTCATTGCAATAAAAGAATTGTTTAAACCAAAAAAAACTATCAATTATCCTTTTGAAAAAGGAAAAATTAGCCCAAGATTTAGAGGTGAGCACGCTTTAAGAAGATATCCCAATGGAGAAGAAAGATGTATCGCATGTAAACTTTGTGAAGCTGTATGTCCTGCTCAAGCAATCACAATTGAATCTGCTCAAAGAGAAGACGGAAGTAGAAAAACAACCCGGTATGATATTGACATGATGAAATGTATTTATTGTGGTTTATGTGAAGAAGCCTGTCCTGTTGACGCTATAGTTCAAGGTCCAAATTTTGAATTTTCGACTGAGACAAGAGAAGAGTTATATTACACAAAAGAGAAATTATTAGATAACGGTGACAGATGGGAGAATATTCTAGACGCTAATATAAATGCGGATAGTTCACACAGATAAATGATTGCCCACGCTATTTTCTTTTACGTATTTTCTATAATTGCCGTTATTTCAGCTATAATGGTAACTGCTTCTAAAAATACTGTTCACTCAGTATTTTTCTTAATTCTTGATTTTATAAGTATATCTTGTCTTTTCATAATGATTGGTGCTGAGTTCTTGGGCATGATTATGTTAATTGTTTATGTTGGAGCCGTAGCAGTTTTATTTTTGTTTGTAGTTATGATGTTAAATGTAGCTCAACAAAAAAACCAATGGTTTGCAGCTAAAGATAGCTCAAAACATATTCCAGTAGGATTAATAATTAGCACACTTATATTTTTTGAAATTATAATTGTAATTGGCGGTTGGAAATATAAACCTGAAATATTTGATATTAATAATTCAATCGCTCAAACAAGTATAAGTAACACTCACTCATTAGGACAGATTTTATACACAGACTATATTCATGTGTTTCAAATTAGTGGAATGATACTTTTAGTAGCTATGGTTGGAGCTATAGTATTAACTTTTAGACAAAGATCTGGTGTTAAAAGACAAAGTTATATCAAGCAAATATCTAGAGAAAGAACTGAAGGTGTTGAGGTATTGGAAGTTCAGAGCAATAAGGGAGTTAAAATAGATGATTGAGATTGGTTTAGGACATTATTTAACTTTAGGTGCTGTAATTTTCTCAATCGGAGTAATAGGTATTTTTCTAAACAGAAAAAACATCATTGTCATATTAATGAGTATTGAATTGATATTACTTGCCGTAAACATAAATTTAGTTGCTTTTTCAATTTATTTAGGAGATTTAGCAGGCCAAGTCTTTACTTTATTTATTCTAACTGTTGCAGCAGCAGAAGCAGCCATAGGATTAGCGATCATTGTCGTGTATTTCAGAAACTCTGGAACAATACGAGTTGAGGAAATAGATAAGTTAAAAGGATAATCATGGAACTATCAATAATATTTCTTCCACTTATTGCTTCAATTATATCTGGTTTTTTTGGTAGATACATCGGTTATAGAAACTCCGAAATAGTAACAAGCGCTCTAGTTTCAATTTCTGCACTCTTATCAATTTATGTTCTTTATCAAGTAATTGTAAACCAATACGAAGAAAACATTGTTATAGCTACTTGGATAAGCTCAGGGTCACTTGATGTAAATTGGTCAATGTTAATAGATCCTTTGTCAGCAGTGATGTTAGTGGTTGTAACTTCTGTATCTGCTTTAGTTCATATTTATTCAATTGGTTATATGTCCCACGACCCTCATAAACCAAGATTCATGGCTTACTTATCATTATTCACTTTTGCAATGTTGATGCTTGTAACATCGGATAATTTTATTCAACTATTTTTTGGTTGGGAAGGTGTTGGTCTTTGTTCTTACTTCCTAATTGGTTTTTGGTTTAAAAAAGAAAGTGCAAATGCAGCAGCTATTAAAGCATTTGTTGTAAATAGAGTAGGTGATTTTGGTTTTGCTTTAGGAATTTTTCTAATATTTTATTTATTTGGAACTGTTAATTACTCAGAAGTATTTCAACAAATTCCAACTGTTGTAGATAAAAATTTATCATTTTTAGGTTTTGAAGTTAAAGCAATAGACTTAGTTTGTTTACTTTTATTTATTGGAGCAATGGGTAAATCTGCGCAGATATTGCTGCATACTTGGTTACCTGATGCTATGGAAGGTCCAACTCCAGTTTCTGCATTAATTCATGCAGCAACAATGGTAACAGCTGGAGTTTTCTTAGTTGTAAGATGTTCTCCAATTTATGAATATTCGCCATTAATACTAAATTTTATAACTATTGTTGGAATGACTACAGCATTCTTTGCAGCAACTGTTGCTCTAGTTCAAATAGATATTAAAAAAATAATTGCTTACTCTACATGTAGCCAACTTGGCTATATGTTTTTTGCTGCTGGAGTAGGTGCATACAATGTTGCTATGTTTCACTTGTTTACTCACGCATTTTTTAAAGCTTTATTATTTTTAGGATCTGGTTCAGTAATTCACGCATTTAAAGATGAGCAAAATATAAATAACATGGGTGGTGTATGGAAAAAATTACCTTACACCTATGCTTTAATGATTATAGGAACTCTTGCTCTAACAGGTTTTCCTTTCTTATCAGGTTTTTATTCAAAGGACGCAATTATAGAATTTGCTTATTTAAAAGGTAATACTACTGGTTATTATGCAGCTGGGATTGGAATAATTACAGCATTTTTAACATCTATTTATTCATGGAGATTGATATTTAAAACTTTTCACGGTGAGTACAATAATAAAGAGATCAAAATAGAGGAAACTCACGAGTCCCCATTAGTTATGCTTGTTCCATTATTTATTCTTTCAATAGGAGCTGTGTTTGCTGGTTTTTTATTTAAAGGACTATTTATTGGTCATGGTGAGAATTTATTCTGGGCTGAGTCTATTAAGTTCTTAGAGCCTTTGAGTACTGAGCACCCACCTTTATGGTTTTTACTTTTAACACCGTGTTTGGTTTTATTATCTATTCCAATTACTTATTACTTGTTTGTTAAGAACAAAGAATTACCTAATTCGATAGCTTCAATGAATAAACCTTTGTATAATTTTTTAGTAAATAAATGGTACTTTGATGAGTTATATAATGTGTTGTTTATTAAATCTTCAAAAAAACTAGGTTTATTTTTATGGAAATTTTGTGATGGAACCATAATCGATGGTTTCGGTCCTGATGGAATTTCCTCTTTCATAAAAAAATGTTCAATTAAAGCAACTAAATTTCAAAGTGGTTTTATCTATCAATATGCATTTGTAATGTTATTAGGTTTCTCTGCTTTACTAACCTTTTTAATAGTTAAATAATGAATTTTCCCATTCTTTCATCTTTAATATTATTGCCAACAGTTGGCGCTTTATTTTTATTTTTTACTAAAGATAAAGAAGGAAATAATTCAACTGCTAAATATGTTGCTTTATTTTCGACCATAGTAAATTTTTTAATTTCAATTTATCTTTGGATTTTATTTGACCAATCAACTTCTAATTTTCAATTTGTAGAAGATAGGACATGGATTGAAGGATTTATTAATTATAAAGTTGGTGTAGATGGTATTTCAATTTTATTCATTATTTTAACTACATTCATAACTCCGTTATGCATTATTTCTGTAAACAATTCTGTCAAAAATAGATTAAGAGATTTTTTAATTGCAATTCTAATCATGGAAAGTTTCATGATTGGTGTTTTTTGTGCACTTGATTTAGTTGTATTCTATTTATTCTTTGAAGCAGGATTAATTCCGATGTTTTTAATTATTGGAATTTGGGGTGGACCAAAAAGAGTTTATTCTGCATTTAAATTCTTTTTATATACATTGCTAGGCTCTGTTTTAATGTTAGTTGCAATAATTTCTATTTATTGGATTGCAGGTACGACAGATGTTATTCAGCTATATGAACTTGGAATAGATTCTAAGTATCAAAATCTTTTATGGTTAGCATTCTTCAGCTCTTTTGCAGTCAAAACCCCTATGTGGCCAGTACACA
>CACIQS010000007.1 GCA_902588855.1 uncultured Pelagibacteraceae bacterium
GGTAAAACTCCGGCTGTTGGAGAAAGAGTACTAATGGGTATTACTAAAGCTTCACTTCAAACAGAATCATTCATTTCTGCTGCATCTTTCCAAGAGACAACAAGAGTATTAACAGATGCTGCAATTAAAGGGAAAGTTGATCCATTAAATGGTTTAAAAGAGAACGTGATTGTTGGAAGATTAGTTCCTGCTGGTACAGGTAATATAAAGAACAGATGGAACAACAAGGCCTTAGAAGATGATAATAGCTTCTTGGCAGAGCAGGATAAACTTGAAGCTTCTGAGCCTGAAGAAACGCAAGTAAATCAATAAAAAAATCACCTAAAAATTGCAGTTTTAGTTTGACAATAGCTCATTAATAAGTATTTTGGCGATGTTTTTGGTTGGAATGTAGTGCTCTCGAGGTACTAAACGCTGCCACAAAATAACCTGTCAGTTATTTTCATCTCAAAAATAAACTAATTAATTTTTAAAAAATTATGCCAACTATTAATCAGTTGTTAAGAAAAAAAAGAGTTAAACAAGTTTCTAGAAACAAAGTTCCTGCTTTACAAAAGCAACCTTTGAAAAGAGGTGTTTGTGTTAAAGTTTATACAACCACTCCAAAAAAACCAAACTCCGCATTAAGAAAAGTTGCAAGAGTTAGATTGTCAAACGGTTTTGAAGTAACTGCTTATATTCCAGGTGAAGGTCATAATTTACAAGAACACTCAGTAGTTCTAATTAGAGGTGGTAGGGTTAAGGATTTACCTGGTGTCAGATATCATATTTTAAGAGGAAATTTAGATACACAAGGTGTTGCTAATAGAAAACAAAGAAGATCTTTGTACGGAACCAAAAAAGGTAAATAATGTCTAGAAAAAAAACTCAACCTAAAAAAAATGTAGTTCCTGATCCAAAATTTAATTCGACTATAATTCCAAAATTGATCAACAATATTATGTATGATGGTAAAAGAGGTATTGCTGCAAAAATAGTTTATGAAGCAATTGAAAAAATAAAAAACAAAAACTAAAGATGAACCTATAAACATTTTTAATGAAGCAATTAACAATATCAAACCAACTGTAGAAGTCAGATCACGAAGAGTTGGTGGTGCAACTTATCAAGTACCTGTCGAAGTTAAAAGTAAAAGAGCTCAAGCACTTGCAATAAGATGGCTAGTTGATTCAGCAAGAAAAAGAAAAGATAAACACATGTCAGATAAAATTTTTAACGAACTGTATGATGCTTATGAAAAAAAAGGTGCAGCAGTAAAAAAACGAGAGGATGTTCATAAGATGGCAGAGTCTAATAAGGCATTTGCTCATTTTAGATGGTAAAAAATTATGGCTAGAACTCATACATTAGATAAATATAGAAACATTGGGATCATGGCCCATATAGATGCTGGTAAAACAACTACCACAGAAAGAATTTTATATTATACAGGAAAAAGTCATAAAATTGGTGAAGTGCATGATGGTGCTGCAACAATGGATTGGATGGAGCAAGAACAAGAAAGAGGAATCACAATTACTTCTGCAGCAACAACTTGTTTCTGGAATGACCACAGAGTTAATATAATTGATACTCCAGGCCATGTAGATTTTACAATTGAAGTGGAAAGATCTTTAAAAGTATTAGATGGTGCTGTGGCTGTATTTGATGGAGTTGCTGGTGTAGAGCCTCAATCTGAGACAGTATGGAGACAAGCAGACAAATATAAAGTTCCGAGAATTTGTTTTGTAAATAAACTTGATAGAACTGGTGCAGATTTCTTTAGATGTGTTGATATGATCAGAGATAGATTGGGTGCTAAACCATTAGTTTTACAAGTACCTATCGGAATTGAAGCTTCTTTAACTGGTGTTGTTGACCTAGTTAAAATGAAAGCTCAAGTATGGAAAAATGAAGCACTAGGCGCAGAATGGGAATATAAAGATATACCTGATGATTTAAAAGAAATTTCAGAAAAATACAGAACTGAATTAATTGAGTCTGCAGTTGAGCAAGACGAAAAGTTAATGGAAGCGTATTTAAACGGTGATGAAATTAAAGAGGATGATTTAGTTAAATGTATCAGAAAAGGAACTTTAAATTTTAGCTTTGTTCCTGTTTTAACTGGTTCAGCTTTTAAAAATAAAGGTGTTCAACCTTTATTAGATGCTGTTATTAATTACCTTCCAAGTCCAGTAGATATAGGGTCTATTAAAGGAACTAAAGTTGGTTCAGACGATGAAATTGAAATGAAATTTGAGGACGGATCATCTTTTTCAGGATTAGCATTTAAAGTTGCAAATGATCCTTTTGTTGGTTCATTAACTTTTGTCAGAATTTATTCTGGTACAATTAAATCTGGTACAGCTGTGTACAATTCTTCATCAGATAAAGAAGAAAGAGTTGGTCGTATGCTTTTAATGCATGCAAACTCTAGAGAAGATATTAAAGAAGCAAATGCAGGTGATATTGTTTCTTTGGCAGGTTTAAAAAATACAATGACAGGTCATACTTTGTGTGACAAAGAAAATCCTGTTTTATTAGAGCCAATGGAATTCCCTGAACCAGTAATTGAAATTGCGGTTGAGCCTAAAACAAAAGGTGACCAAGAAAAAATGGGTGAAGCTTTAGCAAGATTAGCTAAAGAAGATCCATCATTTAGAGTATCATCTGACGAAGAATCTGGTCAAACAATCATCAAAGGAATGGGTGAGCTTCACTTAGATATTATTGTTGATCGTATGAAAAGAGAATTTAAAGTTGAGGCAAATGTTGGTGCTCCACAAGTTGCTTACAGAGAAACAATAGAAAAATCAGCTGAATATGAATACATACACAAAAAACAAAGTGGTGGTGCTGGTCAATTTGCTAAAGTGAAATTATTTGTTGAACCTCAAGAACCAGGAAAGGGTAGAGAGGTTGAAAGTGCTATTAAGGGTGGAGCTATTCCAAAAGAATTTATCCCTGGTGTTGAAAAAGGTATTGAGACAGTTTCGGATAGTGGGATATTAGCAGGGTTTCCTATGATTGATTACAAAGTAACGATTGTTGACGGTTTGCATCATGATGTAGACTCAAGTGTTCTAGCATTTGAGCTTGCCAGCAGAGCATGTTTTAAAGAAGCTTGTACTCAAGGTGGATTAAAGCTTTTAGAGCCTATTATGAGAGTGGAAGTTGTTACCCCAGAAGATTATATGGGGGATGTAATTGGTGATTTAAACAGCAGAAGAGGCCAAATTAGCACTCAAGAGCAAAGAGGTAACGCAACTGTAATCACGGCAATGGTTCCTTTGGCAAATATGTTTGGGTACATAAATAATCTTAGATCAATGTCTCAGGGAAGAGCACAATATTCAATGTTCTTTGATCATTATTCTAAAGTTCCACAAAACGTTCAAGACGAAGTAACTAAAAAGGTAGCAGGTTAATGGAAAAACAAAACATTAGAATAAAATTAAGAGCATACGACAATAAAGTTCTGGATGCTTCTACTGAAGAAATAGTTAATACAGTTAAAAGAACTGGAGCTACTATAAAGGGTCCAATACCACTTCCAACAAGAATTGAGAGATATACAGTTTTAAGATCTCCACATATAGATAAAAAAAGCAGAGAGCAATTTGAGTCAAGAACTCACAAAAGATTAATTGATATTATAGAACCAACACCACAAACAGTAGAAGCTTTA
This sequence comes from uncultured Pelagibacteraceae bacterium, assembly GCA_902588855.1. GTDB lineage: Bacteria > Pseudomonadota > Alphaproteobacteria > Pelagibacterales > Pelagibacteraceae > Pelagibacter. The sequence goes on from CACIQS010000007.1 coordinate 3,668, forward strand.
ATGAAATTAGACTTAGCTTCAGGTGTAGATGTGGAGATAAAAATTTAATTATGAGCGAGATAGCTTTATTAGGTAAGAAAATTGGTATGACTAGAGAATTTTATAAATCTGGTCAATTAGTGCCTGTTACAGTTCTTAAAGTTGAAAAAGCTAGAGTTATTCAAGTAATTGAAGAAGAAAAAAGAGGTTATAAAGCTGTTCAACTTGGATATGGAAAAATAAAAAATTCAAAATTAACAAAAGCAATGAAAGGTGTTTTTGCAAAGAAAAACACTGAAGCGAAAAAAAAACTAAAAGAATTTAGAGTGAATGATACTTCTGCATATAAAGAAGGTAATGAGTTTGGTTTAGAAATTTTCAAAGATATAAAATTTGTAGACACAAGATCAAAAACAATTGGTAAAGGTTTTGCTGGTGCAATGAAGAGACATAATTTTGGTGGCTTAAGAGCCAGCCACGGTGTTTCAATTTCTCATAGAGCTCATGGTTCAACAGGACATAGTCAAGATCCAGGTAAAGTTTTTAAAGGAAAAAAAATGGCTGGTCATATGGGTGATAAGTTAAGAACAATGCAAAATATCGAAATAATAAAAACAGATTTAGAAAATGAGTTACTTTATTTAAAGGGATCTATACCAGGATCAAAAAATACTGAAGTCATGGTTAAACAATCAGTTAAAAATTTAAATAAAATGACAATCACTGAAAAACAAGCTGCTGTTGAGGAAGCAAAAAAAACACCAGATAAGAAGAAAAAATAATGAAATTAGATAAAATTAGCATAGACGGAAAAAAAGATACTATTGAAGTGTTAGATAAAATATTTTCTGCAAAAATTAATCAAAAGTTAGTTGCCAGTGTTTTGTACAAAACAAACTCAAATTACAAAGGCAGACACGCCAAAACTAAACAACAAAATGAAGTAAAGGGCCCAACATCAAAAATTTATGCACAAAAAGGAACTGGTGGAGCAAGACACGCTAGTAGAAAAGCTCCTATTTTTGTTGGTGGTGGTATAGCTCATGGTCCAAAAGGTGAATTAGCTTACAAAAAAAGAAAGTTGAATAAAAATGAAAAGAAACAAAGTGTTGCTTCTTTAATTACTGAAAAAAATAATAATAAGAACTTATTAATTTTAAATGATTTTAATTCTGAAATTAAAAAAACAAAAGAAATGAATTCAATAATTCACAAACTAGAGATTTCTAATTCATTAATTATTCTTGATAAAAATTCAAAAGATAAAATAGAAAAATCTGTAAGAAATATTCCAAACGTAAAAGTTACTGATGTAAATCATTTTAGCGCATATGATATTATTAAATTTAAGAAAGTAGTTTTTACCGAAAGTTCAGTAAAAGAATTGGAGAAAAGGTATTCTTAATATGGATAAAATTCATTTATTCGACAAAATTCTTTTCCCAGTTGTAACTGAGAAATCAACAAACTTATCAGAATTGAATAAAATTACTTTCAAGGTTCCTGATGGTGCTAATAAAAAAAATCTGAAAAAAAATATTGAAAAAATTTTTAAGGTTAATGTCACTAAAATTAACATCATCAATAAACAAAATAGAACTAAACTCACTAGAGGTAAAAAAGTGAAAGTTTCAGGATACAAAAAAGCAATCATAACTCTAAAAAAAGGTCAAAGCATTGATCTAACAACAGGAATTTAATAAATGGCATTAAAAACTTTTAAACCATATACAAAATCTACCAGAGGTACTATTTTAGTAGATAGAACAGGTCTATGGAAAGGTAAACCTTTTAAAACTCTTGTTTCTCCAAAAAATGCTATGAAGGGAAGAAATAATAATGGACACATCACTTCTATTAACAGAGCAGGTGGCCATAAGAAAATGTATAGACATGTTGATTTTTATAGAAAAAAATTTGACATGGAGGCTACTGTTGAAAGAATAGAATATGATCCGAATAGATCTTGCTACATAATGTTGGTTAAATTTGAAGATGGAACACATTCGTATTTTTTAGCTCCTCAAAAAATTAAAGTCGGAGATAAGATTGAGAGTGGATCGAAAAAAGAAATTAAAATTGGAAATTGTATGCCGTTACAAGATATACCAGTTGGTATCAATATACATAACGTTGAAATTCAACCAGGTGGTGGTGGTAAAATAGCTAGAGCCGCTGGTTCTTCAGTTACGATTAGTGGATTAGATGGAAATTATAGTTTAATTAAATTAGCATCAGGTGAAGTACGTAAAATAGACTCTAGAGCTTTAGCTACTATTGGAATTTTAAGTAATCCTGATCAAAAAAATATTAAAATTGGAAAAGCTGGTAGATCAAGATGGTTAGGAAGAAGACCTCATACTAGAGGTGTTGTTAAAAATCCAGTAGATCACCCACATGGAGGTGGTGAAGGTAAGTCAGCAGGAGGAAGGCATCCGGTGTCTCCAACAGGACAATCAGCAAAAGGTTTAAAAACTAGAGATAATAAGAGAACAGATAAATTTATAGTTAAGAGAAGAAATAAAAGAAAGGATACTAAGTAATGGCTAGAGCTGTATGGAAAGGACCATTTGTTGAAGAAAGCTTGATGAAAAAAGTAGACAAGTACAAAGATGATCCTAAGAAAATTCCGATTAAAACATGGTCTAGAAAATCCACTATTCTTCCAGATTTTGTAGGTGTAGCTTTTCAAATATATAACGGTAAAAAATTTATTCCAATAACAGTATCAGAGGATATGGTGGGTCATAAATTAGGAGAGTTTGCGCCAACAAGAACTTTCTTTGGACACACACCAGCTGATAAGAAAGCTAAACCAGCAGAGAAAAAATAATTATGGGCAAGAAAAAGAAAATTGATAAAAACAACGAAAAGACTGTAAAGTCTATAAATAATGGAATTAGATCTAGCGTAAGAAAGATTAATCCAATTTTAAAAAGTATTGTTGGTAAAAAGGTTGATGTAGCTATTAGAGATCTACAGTTTTCGGAAAAAAGAGTTACCAGAGATATTAGAAAAACAATTAGCTCAGCTGTTGCAAACGCTGAAAATAACTTTCAATATGATATTGACAATTTAATTGTCAAAGAAGCGTATTGTGGAAAAAAAATTGTTATGAAAAGATTTAGACCAAGAGCAAAAGGTAGAGCGGCACCAATTTTAAAACCTTGGTCAACAGTAACTATAATTTTATCAGAGGCAAAACAAATGGAGAAACATGGGACAAAAGGTTAATCCTGTAGGTTTTAGATTGGGTGTAAACAGAGGTTGGGACTCTGTTTGGTATGCTAAGAAAAAAGATTTTGGCAACTATCTAATTGAAGATTTTAAAATTAGAGACTACATCAAGAAAAATGTAATTAATTCAGGTGTATCTAAAGTGATGATAGAGAGAACATCAAACAAATGCTACGTTACAATTTACACATCTAGACCTGGATTTGTAATTGGTAAAAAAGGTAGTGATATTGATAAAATAAAAAATAACTTATCAAAATTTACGACAAATGAAGTCAACTTAAATATCAAAGAGGTTAAAAAACCTGAAACAAATGCATATTTAGTTGCTGAAAATATTGCACAACAGTTAGTAAAAAGAATTTCATACAGAAGAGCCATGAAAAGAGCTATGCAATCATGTATTAGATTAGGTGCTAAAGGGATTAAAGTCTCAGTTAGTGGAAGATTAGGTGGTAATGAGATCGCTAGAACTGAATGGTTGAGAGATGGTAGTATACCATCACACACTTTAAGAGCAGATATTGATTATGCAGAAGCGGAAGCTCTTACAACATATGGAATTATTGGAATTAAGGTTTGGATTTATAAGGGTGAAGTTTTTGCAAGAGAATTTAGTCAGGAAACAAACAAAGTAACCCCAAAGGAAGGTAAAGAATAATGCTTCAGCCAGTAAGAACTAAATGGAGAAAGGCTCATAAAGGAAGAATTCATGGTAATGCTAGTAGAGCAAGCAATATTAATTATGGTGCATATGCTTTAAAAGCATTACAGCCTGAAAGAGTTACTGGAAAACAAATTGAAGCTGCTAGGGTTGCTTTAACTAGACACATGAAAAGACAAGGAAGAGTATGGACAAGAGTTTTTCCAAATATTCCAGTTTCTAAAAAACCAATTGAAGTTAGAATGGGTAAAGGAAAAGGATCACCAGAATATTTTGCTTGTAGAGTAAAACCTGGAAGAATTTTATTTGAAGTTGATGGTGTTTCTGAACAAATTGCTAAAGAGGCACTTTATAAAGCTTCAGCAAAGTTACCAATAAAAACAAAGACAATAAAGAGATTTGCATAAATGAAAAAACAAGAGATTAAAAAATTAAGCAAAGATGAAGTTATCAAAAATATTGATAAGCTTAAAAAAGACTTATTTAATTTTCGATTTCAAAAAATGAATTCTCAAATAACTAATCCTGCAAAAATTGGAGAAACAAGAAAAACAATTGCAAGGTTGAAAACATTTTTAAAAGGAAAATCAAATGCCTAAAAAAATATTAACAGGAGTGGTGATAAGCGACAAACCTAATAAAACAGTTACAGTTATGGTAGAGAGAAAATATTCGCACCCTGTATTGAAAAAAGTCATTAGAGTCAGAAAAAATTACAATGCTCATGATGAAAATAATACATTTAAAACAGGTGATAAAGTTTCGATTATTGAAAGTAAACCATTTTCAAAAAATAAAAAATTTCAAGTTATGGAGAATAATAAATAATGATTGGTGTACAGACAGAATTACAAGTTGCTGACAACACTGGTGCAAAAAAAATAGAATGTATCAAAGTATTGGGTGGATCTAAGAGAAGATATGCCAGCATTGGAGACACAATTGTAATTGCTGTGAAAGAAGCTATCCCCAAGGGTAAAGTAAAAAAAGGAACTGTTCACAAAGCTGTAGTAGTAAGAGTTAAAAAAGGAATACACAGAAATGATGGATCAAAAGTTAAATTTGATAACAATGCTGCAGTATTAGTTGACGATAAAGGTGAGCCAGTTGGTACTAGAATATTTGGCCCTGTTACTAGAGAATTAAGGAGCAGAGGACAAATGAAAATAATTTCACTAGCACCGGAGGTTTTATAAAATGATTAAAAAAGGCTTAAAAGTAAGAGTGTTAACTGGAAAAGATAAAAAAAAAGAAGGTGAAGTTATTGAAATAGACAGAGCGAACAATAGAGCCAAAGTAAAAGAAATTAATATGGTTAAAAAACACGTTAAAACAACAAAAGAGAAAAAAGGTGGTATTTTTTCAAAAGAAAGTTTTATTCATTTATCAAATTTAAAATTAATAGATGAAAAAGCAGAAAAGAAAAAAGAGGCTAAGAAATAATGACTCCAAGATTAAAAGAAATTTTTAATAAAGAAATACAACCAGCTTTAAAAGATCAATTTGGATTCAAAAATATTTATATGACACCAAGAATTGAGAAAATTGTTTTGAATATGGGTCTTGGTTTAGATGCTTCAGACTCTAAAATCCTTAAATCATGTGAAGAAGATATGGCAAAGATAACTGGTCAAAAACCAGTAACTACAAAATTTAAAAAATCTGTAGCTAACTTTAAAACAAGAAAAGGATCAAATGCAGGTTTAAAAGTAACATTAAGAAAAAACAAAATGTATGAATTTTTAGATAGATTGGTAAATATTGCTCTTCCAAGAATTAAAGATTTTAGAGGATTATCACCGAAAGGTTTTGACAAATTTGGAAATTATACTTTTGGTATAAAGGAGCATATCATATTCCCCGAGGTTAGTTTTGATAGGGCTGATAAAGTTAGAGGCTTAGATATTGTTATTGTTATAAAAGCTATTAACAAAGAGCACAGCTTTGCATTATTAGAAAAAATGAATTTTCCGTTTATTAAAAAAGGAGACAATTAAAAATGGCTAAACTTAGTGCTGTAAATAAAAACAAAAAAAGAATTAAACTTTCAGACAAGATGTTCAAGAAAAGACAAAATTTGAAAAAAATAGTAATGGATAAAAAACTACCATTAGAAGAAAGATTTAAGGCGCAGCAAAAATTATCAAAGTTGCCAAGAAATTCAGCTAAAACAAGAGTGATGAACAGATGTGAGATAACAGGTAGACCACACGGCGTGTATAGAAAATTAAAAATATCAAGAATTGCTCTTAGACAATTAGGATTACAAGGAAAAATACCTGGATTAGTTAAGTCGAGCTGGTAGGAAGGAAAATTATGAGTTTAAGTGACCCAATAGGAGATATGATAGCTAGAGTTAAGAACGCTCAAGCAAGAAATCATAAAAAAGTAGATCTGCCATCATCAAACTTTAAATCAAAAATTGCAGATATATTAAAAAATGAAGGTTTTATAAAAGATTTTAAAATCAGTTCAGAGGATAATAAACCAACATTGTCTTTAGAACTTAAATATCACTCTGGTAACCCAGTTATCAGTGCATTTGAAAGAGTTTCTAAACCAGGAAGAAGAATTTTTTCTAGTGCAGAAGGTTTACCTAAGATTAATAACGGTCTTGGTATTGCAATAATATCTACACCAAAAGGTGTAATGACTGATATTGACGCCAGAAAACAACGTGTTGGTGGTGAAATTATTTGTAAGGTATTTTAATGTCTAAAATTGGAAAAATAAATATATCAATCCCTGAAAAAGTTAAAGTAGCTTTAGCTGGCAATATTATAAATATAGAAGGGCCACTAGGAAAGAAATCAATAAATATTGATTTGGATATGTTTAATTTGGATATAAAAGAAGGAAAAGAGATTTCAATAAAACCAAAAAAAATTGACCAAAATTCTAAACGACTGTGGGGCATGAACAGAAGTTTAATTAATAATGCCGTAATTGGATCAAGCACTGGCTACGAAAAAGTCTTAGAACTTGTAGGTGTTGGATATAGAGCAGCATTAAAAGGAAATCAGCTAAATTTACAATTAGGCTACAGTCACGATATTGATTTTGATATTCCAGAAGGAATTAAAATTGCTGTAGAAAAACAAACTACACTTAAGATCACTGGATCTGACAAACAATTAGTTGGTGAAGTTGCATCAAAAATTAAAACATTTAGAAAAATTGAGCCATATAAGGGTAAAGGTGTTAGAGAAAAAGGCCAATATGTACTTAAAAAAGAAGGTAAGAAAAAATAATGAAACTAAACACTAGCATTAGGAAAAGATTTAGAGTTAGCAATAAAGTAAAAAAAGTTGCTCCAAAAGATAGATTTAGATTAAGTATTTCTAGATCTGCCAAAAATATTTCAGCTCAAATCATTGATGATACAAAAAAAGTAACTTTGTTATCAGCTTCATCTATTGAGAAAGATTTAAAATCATCTGATAAAATTAACAAAACAGAGTTGTCAAAATTAGTTGCTCAAAAGCTTGCTAAAAAAGCTCAGGAAAAAAATATTACAAAAATTTATTTTGATAGAGGATCTTATAAATATCATGGTAGAATCAAAGCTTTTGCAGACACATTAAGAGAAAATGGGATGGAATTTTAATTATGGAAAATAACAAAGACAAAAAAACAGACGATATTTTAGAAAAGTTAGTTCATATAAATAGAATTACAAAGGTTGTTAAAGGTGGAAGAAGATTTGGTTTTTCAGCTCTTGTAGTGGTAGGCAATCAAGCTGGAAAAATTGGAATAGCACACGCTAAAGCAAAACAAGTACCAGATGCAATTAAAAAAGCTAATGAAATGGCTAGAAGAAAATTAACACATATACCTTTAAGAGAAGGAAGGACAATTCATCATGATGTTAAAGCTAAAGATGGTTCTGGTAGAATAGTTTTAAGAGCAGCATCAAAAGGTACAGGTATTATTGCAGGTGGTCCAGTAAGAGCAGTATGTGAGGTGTTGGGTGTAAAAGATATTGTTGCTAAATCAATGGGTACATCGAATGCACATAATGTGATTAGAGCTACTATGAAGGCATTAATGAAACAAAATTCACCAAAACAAATTTCAGCAATAAGAAATAAAAAAATATCAGAAATTATTGAAAAAAGAGGTTAATGATTACATTAAATACAAGACAGAAAATTAACAAACCTAAAATTAGAGTAGGAAGAGGTATTGGATCAGGAAAAGGTAAGACATCTGGAAGAGGTGTTAAAGGTCAAAAATCTAGATCTGGTGTAGCAATAAAAAGTTTTGAAGGTGGTCAAATGCCTTTATACAGAAGATTACCTAAAAGAGGGTTTAATCCAATTTCGAGAGAAAACGTAGCAATTTTAAACTTAGAAAAAATTCAGTCTTATATTGATAAAAAAAATATTAATCCAAATGAAGTACTAAATTCTTCATCTTTAAAAAAATTAAAATTAATTAACAAAAACTCTACAAAATTAAAAATATTAGGTACAGGAGAGTTAAAAGATAAAATTAATATTGAGGCTGACCTAGCATCAAAATCTGCAATAGAAAAACTAGAAAAAATTGGTGGATCTATTCAATTAAAAAAATAATTTGTTTAAATGAGCGCATCATCATCAACAAATGATCTAAGAAATAGAATAATTTTTACTGTAGCAATTCTTGCAGTATATAGATTTGGTACGTTTGTTCCTTTACCAGGAATTGACCCAGAACAATTAAAAATAATGATGGATGGTAATCAAAAAGGGTTACTTGGTATGTTTAATGTTTTTGCTGGAGGTGCTGTGAGTAGAATGGCAATTTTCGCTCTTGGAATAATGCCATACATCTCATCAGCTATTATAGTTCAGTTGTTAACAGGGGTCTCAGATTATTTTAAGAATTTAAAAGCTCAAGGAGAAACTGGTAGAGCAAAGATTACTCAAATAACAAGATATGGAACAGTTTTACTCGCTACAGTTCAAGGTTATGGTTTATCGGTAGGTTTAGAGTCTTCTGCAGATTTGGTAATTAATCCAGGAGCATTTTTTAAAATTACAACAGTAACAACCATTGTTGCAGGTACAATTTTTCTTATGTGGTTAGGAGAACAAATTACTCAAAGAGGAATTGGAAATGGAATTTCTTTGATTATTTTTGCTGGTATTGTTGCTGAAATACCTAGAGCTTTAGTTACAACTTTTGAACTTGGTAGAACAGGCGCAGTATCAACCTTCATGATTTTAGCAATTTTTGTTCTTTTAATATTAACTATTTTATTTGTTGTTTTTATGGAGAGAGCGTTAAGAAAAATTCTTATAAATTATCCTAAAAGGCAAATGGGAAATAAAATGTATGGAGGAGAGTCTTCTCATTTACCATTAAAAATTAATCAAGCAGGAGTAATACCGGCAATTTTTGCATCTGCATTATTATTATTACCAGTAACTTTTTCTAATTTTTCTTTTTCAAACAATGAAACTTTTTTAAATTTAAGTTCTTATTTTACTCAAGGCCAACCTTTGTACATGTTGCTATATGCATCTGGTATAATATTTTTTACATTTTTCTATACTTCAATTACATTTAACCCAACCGAAACAGCAGAAAACCTAAGAAAATATGGTGGCTTTGTTCCAGGTATTAGACCTGGTGAAAGTACAGCTATGTATATCGAAAATATTTCAACAAAGCTTACTACAATAGGTGCTCTATATTTGACCCTTGTTTGTTTGATGCCAGAATTTTTAATAGCCAATTACCCAATTCCTTTTTACTTGGGTGGTGCGTCTATCTTAATTGTTGTTGTAGTAGCCATTGATACTGTAACTCAAATTCAAACAAGATTAATGAGCTCTCAATACGAACAATTAATTAAAAAAACTAAATTTGGAAAGTAAGTGAATATAGTTTTATTTGGACCGCCTGGTGCTGGTAAAGGTACTCAAGCCAAATATTTAGTAAATAAATTAAACTCCTTTCAAATTTCAACCGGCGAACTTTTAAGAGAAGAAATATATAAAAATTCAGATATTGGTAAGACAATTACAAATGACATGAAAAATGGTAAATTTGTAAGTGATAAAATAGTAAATAAGCTTATTGAAAATTTTGTTTCAGATCCTCAAAAAAAGAACAAATTTATATTTGATGGATACCCTAGATCTTTAAGCCAGGCAAAAAATTTAGATAATTTATTGGAAACATCAAATCAAAAGATTGATTTAATATTATATCTTAAAGTTGATAAAGAGACGGTTATAAAAAGGTTAGAGAAAAGAAAAATTATCGAAAATAGATCTGATGATGAAACAACTACTATACTAAAACGTTTCGATACTTACATGAATACAACAGAGCCAGTATTGAAATACTACTCTGAGAATCCAAATTTTAGGGAAATTGATGGAAGCTTAGAAATAGACGAAATAACAAGGAAAATAGACACTTTTATAAATGTTTAAGACGTTGACTTTGATTAATCTTCTTATATAAAAGGCACAATTTATCACAAAAATTATGGCTCGTATCGCAGGTATAAACATTCCACAAAATAAACTTGTCCACATTGGACTAACATATATTTACGGAATTGGAGATAAATTCTCACAACAAATTTGTTCTTCTCTAGAAATTCCAAGAGCCAAAAGAGTGAATGAGTTAACTGATGATGAAATTTTAAAAATAAGAGAATACATAGATCAAAATTTTAAAGTCGAAGGAGATCTTAGAAGAGATTATTCTTTAAGTATTAAAAGATTAATAGATCTAGCATGTTATAGAGGAACAAGACATAGAAAAAAATTACCTGTAAGAGGACAAAGAACAAGATGTAATGCAAGAACAAGAAAAGGAAAAGCAATCGCTATCGCAGGGAAGAAATTAACACCAACTAAAAAATAATAATGGCAAAAACAGAAAAAACTGACAATAAAGATCAGAAGGTAGAAAAATCTTCTAAAAAAAGTGCAAAGAGTTCTTATTCAAAAAAGAAAAAGATAAAAAAGAATATTTTAAATGGTATTGCTTATGTGCAATCAACATTTAATAACACAATAATTTCAATTGCTGATACAAATGGAAATGTAATATCCTGGGCATCTGCTGGACAGAAAGGATTTAAAGGATCAAGAAAATCTACACCTTATGCAGCTCAAATAGCAGCGGACTCCGCAGCATCAAAAGCATTAGAGTATGGAATGAAAACTTTATCTGTTGAGGTAAAAGGGCCAGGTTCAGGAAGAGAAACAGCATTAAGAGCTTTACAAGCAAGAGGTTTTAAAATTTTGTCAATTAAAGATACAACACCTATGCCTCACAACGGAACTAGACCACCAAAAAAAAGGAGAGTTTAATGGAAGTAGAAAACGTTAATGTTAAAAATTGGAAATCTTTGATTAAACCATCTAAATTAGATGTTCAAATTAGTGATGACTTAACACATGCTAAGATTATAGCTGAGCCTTTAGAAAAAGGTTACGGATTAACTTTAGGAAACTCCTTAAGAAGAATTTTGCTTTCTTCAATCAGAGGAGCTGCAGTTACTTCGATACAAATTGATGGTGTTCTACATGAATTTACATCAATTAAAGGTGTAAGAGAAGATGTAACAGACATAGTTTTAAATGTTAAATCACTAGCTTTAAAATGTAATTCAGAAGGTACAAAAAAATTAGTATTAGATGCAAAAGGTCCAGGTGAAATAAAAGCTTCAGACATTGCTCCTGTGACTGATGTAGAAATATTAAATCCCGAGTTAGTAATTTGTAACTTAGATGAAAATACTGCTTTTCACATGGAAATGAATGTAAACACTGGAAAAGGTTATGTTCCAGCTGAGCTAAATAAACCAGAAGAGCCACCATTAGGTTTAATTGCCATTGATTCTTTGTATAGCCCTGTAAAAAAAGTTTCTTATTCTGTTAGCACAGCAAGAGAAGGTAAAGCTCTTGATTATGATAAATTAACAATGGAAGTAGAGACTAATGGTTCAATTTCTGCAGAAGATGCTGTTGCGTATTCTGCTAGAATTTTTCAAGACCAGTTGAAAATGTTTGTTAATTTTGATGAACCAGTTGAAGCTCCAGTAAAAGAAGTTTCATCTGAACCTGAATTTAATAAAAATTTATTAAGAAAAGTTGATGAACTAGAGCTATCTGTTAGATCAATGAATTGCTTAAAAAATGACAACATAATTTATATTGGTGATTTAGTTCAAAAATCTGAGGGTGAAATGTTAAGAACACCAAATTTTGGTAGAAAATCTTTAAATGAGATTAAAGAAGTTCTAACTGGAATGTCTCTATATTTAGGTATGGAAATACCAAACTGGCCACCAGATAATATCGCAGAAATGTCTAAAAAATTAGAGGAAGCAATTTAATGAGACACGGCTTAGCCAACAAAAAATTAAATAGAACTTCTGAGCATAGAAAAGCTCTGTTAAAGAACATGTTAAATTCTCTAATAAAATATGAACAGATTAAAACTACATTGCCAAAAGCAAAGTTTTTAAGACCCCAAGCTGACAAAATTATTACTTTAGGTAAAAAAGATACATTGCAAACAACTAAGATGCTTGTGTCTCAATTGCAGGATATCAAATCAGCTAATAAAGTAAAAAAAACTCTTTCTAAAAGATATTCAAATAGAAAAGGTGGCTACACTAGAATTATTAAAGCGGGTTTTAGATATGGTGATAATGCTCCAATGGCAATTATAGAATTTGTAGATAGAGATGTTGAAGCCAAAAGAGTAGATAAGAAGAAAAAAGATACGTCAAAAGAAGCTCCAAAAACAGAAGAAAATAAACAAGCTACAGCTTAAATCCTAAGTCATGAACAAGTCATACATCGTTGATTCAACGTGTAATGATATGCGTATTGATAGATGGGTGAGATTAAATATTGGAAAAATACCCCAAGGTTTAATTGAAAAATATCTAAGGACAGGAAAAATTAAAATTAACAAAAAAAAAGTTAAAAGTTCTCACAAAATAAAAAAAGGAGATCAGATAAATATTTTTAATATTGAATTTAAAGAAAGAGTAGAACAAAAAAAAATAAAATTTTTACCAACTAAAGAAATAATAAAATCAAATGAAGATCAAATAATTGATGATAATGATAATTTTGTTGTATTAAATAAAGCATCAGGAATATCAGTACAAGGTGGTACAAAATCTAAAAAAAACTTAGTTGATATTTTTGCAAAGAGTGAAATTTTTAAAGGAACAAAACCTTATTCTGTTCATAGATTAGATAAAGATACATCTGGCGTATTTATAATGGCGAAAAATAGAAAGAGCGCACAGTTACTAACATCATTATTTAGATTAAGAAAAGTACATAAAACTTATCTTGCCATATGCCAAGGAGAAATAAATAAAAACTCAGGTGTTTGGGATGATGACTTAATAAGACATGATGGAAATAAAAAGTTAGTAGAAAAAGCAAAAACTATATACAAAGTAATAGATAAAAATTCTGAAGCATCTTTATTAGAGTTAAAACCAATAACTGGGAGAAAACATCAGTTACGTAAACAACTTTTTGCAATTGGAAATCCTATATTTGGTGATACGAAATACAAACTATCTAAGTCAGATAAAGGTATAAATAAAAATCTTATGCTGCACTCGTATCAAATTAAATTTAAAATAAATGATATGAAGCATACTTATTCAGCCTTATTACCAGAATATTTTAAAAAGCTACTAAAATCAAAAAGACTTAGATTTTCAAATTTGAAATAAAATTTTCAATTATTTCATTGTCCAAGTTAGAATAATCTTGATTAGAAATCTTTTTTAAATTTGTAACACCTTTATCAGAAATTCCACAAGGTACTATTTTTTTATAATTTTCTAAGTTGTTATTAACATTTATTGCAAATCCATGATATGCAATCCATTTTCTTACTCTAATTCCTATTGCAGCAATTTTTTGAATTTCATTTTTATTTTTATACCATATTCCAATATTTTCTTTATCAGGAAATGTTTCAATATTATATTTTTTTAAACTTTGAATAATTGTATTTTCAATAGTTGTAATAAATTTTCTAATATCTTTTTTTTCTCTTAGGTCAATAACAAAATAACAAATTAATTGACCTGGACCGTGGTAAGTAACTTTTCCACCTCTGTTTGTTTTTAATAGATTAATTGATTTATCAATTATTTCATCTTCTTTATATGATGTTCCTGCAGTAAAAATTTCAGGATGCTCTAAAATCCAAATTAATTGTTTTTCTTTATTAGCTGTAATATTTTTTAATTTAGACTCCAATACATCTATTGCCTCAAAATAATTTACCGGTTTTATTGACTTTTTGATCTCTATATCCATTTAAAATTTGTAATATTTTAATTATGTATTAATAGTGCACAACTAAATTATAGGTACATTTATGTCTTTAATTAAAAAAACTAAAGATAAAAAAGTAAATTTTGAATTCAATAAAGAATATTTGAGAGTTGTCACCTCTAAAATAGCTAACAACGATGCAAAATTTATTAACGACTCATTCAATGAAATGCACCCTGCTGATGCAGCAGACATAATTGAACACTTAAGCATTAGCGATAGAGAAAGTTTAATTAAATTAAATAACTTTAATATTGATGCAGAAGTTTTTGTAGAATTAAATGAATCTATACAAGCTGAAATAATTAAATATTTATCTTCAGATTCAATTGTAACTATTCTTACCAACTTAGAGTCAGATGATGCTATTTCAATTTTAGAAAATGTACCCGAAGAAGACAAAAATACCATATTAAGTTCATTACCACCTAAAGACAGATTTGCTCTGTTAGAAAGCTTAAGCTATCCAGAAGATACTGCTGCTAGGCTTATGCAACGTGAGTTTACAGCTATACCAAGCAACTGGTCTGTAGGTCAAACAATTGATTATTTAAGAGAAAATAAAGATCTGCCTGAAGAATTTTTAGAAATTTTTATTGTTAATGAAGAATTTAAACCTATTGGAACAGTTCCATCATCAAGAGTGCTTACTTCACCAAGAGACACAAAGATGGCAAGCATCATGTCTGAATCTCAACTATTAGTACCTGTGGATATGGATAAAGAAGAGGTGGCTAACCTATTTGAAAATTATAATCTTAACTCAGCAGCCGTAGTTGATAAAAATAATAAATTGGTAGGAATGATTATGAACGATGATGTACTTACTGTCCTAAAAGAAGAGGCTGAGGAAGATGCATTAAGACTTGCAGGAGTAGGTGATGAGGAAATTACTGATGGCGTTGTCACAAAAACTAAAAGAAGATTTAACTGGCTTTTACTGAATCTATTTACAGCTTTTCTAGCTACATGGTGTATTAGCTTGTTTGGAGCAACTATTGAGCAAATGGTTGTTCTTGCTTTTTTGATGCCAATTGTTGCTTCAATGGGTGGTAATGCAGGAATGCAAACATTAGCAGTTACAGTCAGAACAATTGCAACAAATGACTTAACCCAAAATAATTTTTCATCAAATGTTTTTAAAGAATTTTCAATTGGTATATTAAATGGAATTATATTTGCTGCTATAAGTGCTTTGATAGTTCAAATTTGGTTTCAAGATAGTATTCTTTCAGTAATCATTTCTATATCAATGGTACTTACAATGATTATAGCTGGTCTGTTTGGTATCCTTGTTCCTTTCACTTTAAAAAAAATGAATATTGATCCCGCAATTGCATCTAGTGTTTTTGTTACGACGATTACTGATGTAATAGGTTTTGTGTCTTTTTTAGGTGTTGGGGCTTACTTTCTTTAAAAGTTATCAATTAATCTAATGTTATCAATATAATAAGCAACAAATAAACGAGAGTCTCTAATATTATTAGATATTTTAAGATTTTTAATTGATCTTAATTCCAAGTATTCAATTTTAATTTTTAAAAGTTTCTCAAAATATTTCATTTTTATTCTCAAATTCTTTTTTATTTTTTTACTATTTTTCAAATTTCTTTTTAATTTAATTAAACTTTTGCTTAAAAAACTTGCTTTTTTAATTCCATATAAATCCAAATGATTATTTCTTGAAGACAAAGCCATTTTGCTTTTATTTCTAATCGTTCTACATGGAATAATAGAAGTTTTATATTTATTTTTTAGATAATTTTTTATTAAGAAATATTGTTGATAATCCTTTTTTCCCATAAATATTTTTTTTGGATTTACTAAATTAGTTAATCTACCCATAACATCTAGCACTCCTTCAAAATGACCTTTTCTATATTTTGCACATAAAACTTTATCTTTTTTTGTGATTTTTATGTTTGATTTTTTATTATTACTGTAAAGGTCTTTGAATTTTGGGATGTATAAGAAATCTACTTTTTTAGTTTTTTTTAAAATTTTAATATCCTCTTTAATATTCGTGGGATAGTTCTTAAAATCTTTTTTATTATTAAATTGTTTGGGGTTAACAAAAATACTTACTATTGTCTTTTTGCAAGTTTTATTTGATCTATCTATCAGTGATAAATGGCCCTCATGGATACTCCCCATGGTAGGAACAAAGCCAATATCATTAAAAGGCCTTAAAGATTTAAATAATGAATTATTATTTAATAAAATTTTCATTTGTATTAAAAATCTAGATAAGTAAAACATTTATATGATTAAACAAGCAATTATTCCTCTTGCTGGACAAGGAACTAGACTTTTGCCTCTAACAAGTGTTTTTGCCAAAGAACTTCTTCCTATAAATGGAAAGCCTGGAATTGAATACATTTTAGATGAGTGTATTGAAGCTGGAATCAAAGAAGTTGTTTTTATCATATCAAATAAAAAAAAGATGATAAAAAATTACTTTTATAGTGATGCTTTTTATAAAAAAATTATAAAAAAGAAAAAAGATCCTCGAATAATAGCTGAATATAAAAAAATATTAAAATATAAAAAAATAATAAAGTTTGTATATCAAAATATACCCAAAGGAACAGGTGACGCTGTATTTAAAACAAGAAAATATATAAAAGATAAATATTTTTTAATGTTACTACCAGATGATTTGATAGTAAAAAAAAACTGTTCTAAAGATATGATTAAAGTTCATCATAAACACAAATCCTCTGTAATGGCCAGCATGAAGGTTAATACAAAAAAAGTTTCAAGATGGGGTATCTATAGTTTAAACAAAAAAATTTCCAAAAATGATTATTTTATTGATGGAGTAGTTGAAAAACCTTCAATTAAAAATGCTCCTTCTAATAAAGCAGTAATAGGAAGATATATTCTTCCCAAAACTATATTTAATAAAATATCTAAGCAAAAACCTGGTCCTGGAGGTGAAATACATATAACTGATGCTATTCAAACTTTAATAAAAGAAGGTGAAAAATTTATTGCTCATAACTTTTCAGGTAATTATTTAGACTGTGGAACAATGCAAGGATTTATTAATTCAAATAAAGAAATAGCGAAACTATGAAACTTTGCATGATTGGAACAGGTTATGTTGGTTTGGTGAGTGGAGTTTGCTTTTCAGATTTAGGTAATGATGTAATCTGTGTAGATAAAGATAATAATAAAATTAATAATTTAAAAAATGGTAAAATTCCAATTTATGAACCAGGCTTAGAGGAGTTAGTTCGAAAAAATATACAAAATAAAAGATTAAATTTTTCGACAAATTTAAAAGAATCAATAAGAAAATCTGATTTAATTTTTATATGCGTAGGGACACCAACTAAAAAAAATAGTAAGAGTGCTGACCTTTCTCAAGTTTATTCAGTTGGAAAAGAAATATCTAAATCAATAAATAAATTTAAAATAATTATAACAAAATCAACTGTTCCACTTACAACAGGTGATAAATTAGAAAAGATTATATCAAAAAAAGTAAATAAAAAATTGTTTTCAGTGGTATCTAATCCTGAATTTTTAAGAGAAGGTGAGGCAATTAGAGATTTTATTTATCCTGATAGAGTAGTAGTTGGTTCAAACGAGGAAAAATCTAAAAAAATTCTTAGAAATTTATATTCGCCTTTAATTTCAAAAGGTGCAAAATATGTTTCAACAAATAGAAGAGCTGCTGAATTAATCAAATATGCCTCTAATGCTTTTTTAGCAACTAAAATCACATTTATAAACGAAATTGCCAATTTATGTGAAAAAACAGGTATAGATGTTGAGGACATATCAATAGCGATTGGACTTGATAAAAGAATAGGAAGTAGATTTTTAAGAGCTGGTCCTGCATATGGAGGCTCTTGTTTTCCAAAAGATACAAAAGCAATTGTATCTACAGCCGATAAATTTAAATCAAATTTGTCTGTAATAAAAACTGTTATTAAATCTAATCAAAATAGATCAGATTTATTACTCAAAAGACTTCTTTCAAAAATTAAAAAAATTAATAATAAAAATGTTTCATTTTTAGGAGTTACATTTAAAGCAAATACTGATGATATGAGAGACTCTTCAAGTTTAAAATTAATTCCATTTTTATCCAAAAAGGGAGCAAAGATTAAATACTATGATCCCACAGGTTCAAAAAAAGAATTCAATAATTTAAAAAATGTTGAATATTCTAATTCAATACAAAGCTGTATTGCAGACTCTGATCTTATAATTGTTCATACGGAATGGAATGATTTTAAATCAATTAATTTTAGAAAACTTTCCAAGAATAAAAAACTTATTATCTATGATATGAGAAATATATTCTCAGCTGAGAAAATAAATAAGTTAGGTATAAAATATTTTGGCATCGGAAGATAGTTTAGTTTAATTCAAATATAGCATCAACTTCTACAGAAACTCCGAGTGGCAAACTATTAGTGCTTACTGCAGCTCTAGTATGCATGCCAGCATCACCAAATATTGATGCTATTAAATCTGATGCTCCATTAATTACCTTTGGTTGCTCAATAAAGTCATTTGTTGAATTAACAAATCCAGTTAATTTAATACATGATTTTATTTTAGATAAATCTCCATCACAAGAAGCCTTTGCTTGAGCAACTAAGCTTAATCCACATCTTTTTGCAGCTTCGTAGCCTTGCTCTGTGCTTAAATCTTTTCCAACTTTTCCTTTAATTAGTTCTCCATTTTCGTTTATGGATATTTGACCTGAGATAAAAAGTAGATTACCAGTTTTTTTAGTTGCAACATATGAACCAACAGGAGGTTTCGCTTCTGGTAGATTAATATTCAATTCTTTTATTTTGTTTTCAAAGTTCATTTTATTACTCCTTGAATTCTTTAAGTTATTTATTTTTTTTAAATTTCATTATTTTTTAGTTTTTTTCTTTTTTTTAGTTTTATCGTATTCTTTCCTTTTCTCAATAAGGATTAAAGCTTCTTCCATTGTAAGATCTGTAGGATCTTTTTCTTCAGGTATAGTTGCGTTTAAAGATTTATATTTAATATAAGGGCCATATTGTCCCTTCATAACTCTGACTGGCTTTTTATCCTCTGGGTGTTCTCCTAAATCCTTAATAATTGAAGAAGACATTCTGCCTGGTTTTGCTTCAGCAATAAGACTAATTGCTCGATTTAATCCTATTGAGAAAATTTCGTCAACATTTTCTATTCTGGCAGATTTATTTTCGCACTTAAGATAAGGACCAAATCTTCCAGTATTTAAAATGATTTCTTTTTGATTATCAGGGTTAACACCAATTGATTTTGGTAGAGAACATAAAAACTGAGCTTTTTCTATGTCTATACTTTCTAACTCCAAACCTTTTGGTATAGAAATATTTTTAATTAATTCATTAACATCTGGTTTAGATTTTTTAGTTTTTTTCTTTTTTTTAGTCTTTGTCTCTTCTAATTCCTCTTCTTTAAGTTTTTCATATTGCAGATAGGGGCCAAATCTTCCATTTTTCAGATATATATCATTACCATTTTCATGTTTTCCTAAAAATTTAGGTTCTGCTAACTGCGTTTGAGCTGCTGCTTTTGCTTTAGACAAAGGTCTAGTAAATTTACACTCTGGATAATTTGAACATCCAATAAAAGCTCCACCCCTAAAACTATTTTTAAGACTTAGTGAACCCGTATCACATAACTGACACTTTCGAACAATATTTCCATCTTTATCAGTGTCAAAAATTAAAGCTCCTAAACTTTCATTTAAAAGATCTAACACTTCTCTAGTTCTTTTCTCCTTAACCATTGATACATTATTATTAAAATCTTTCCAAAACATCTCCAAAACTTTTATCCAGCTTTCTTTACCAGTTGTAATTTCATCTAATTGATCTTCCAAACCTGCGGTAAAGTTATAATCAACATATTTAGCAAACAATTTTTCTAAAAATGCAGAGATAAGTTTGCCACGATCAGTAGGAAAAAATCTTTTATTTAATATTTCTGCATAACCACGATTAGCTATAGTAGAAATTATACTTGCATAAGTAGAAGGTCTACCAATTCCCAGTTCCTCTAATTTTTTGACCAAACTTGCTTCAGAATATCTAGGAGGTGGTTGTGTGAAATGTTGTTCATCCATTAATGCTTCAATATTTATTGGCCCTTTAGACATTTCTGGTAGAATTTCTTCATCATCATCTTTGTTTGTATTTGAGTAAACTTTTAAAAATCCATCAAATTTCAATACAGATCCACTTGCTTTACATATTGTTTGATTATCTTCCGACTCGATTGTTATGGTATTTCTATCAAATTGGGCAACCTCCATTTGCGAAGATAAAGCTCTAGACCAAATTAAATTATATAGTTTCTGCTGATCACTGCTTAAATGTTTTTTTAGAGTATCAGGTGTTCTCTTTATATCTGTTGGTCTAATAGCTTCATGAGCCTCTTGTGCATTCTTAGCTTTTTTACCAGAATAATTATTTGCAGAAGCAGGCAAATATTCATTACCATACTGATTTTTGATAAAATTTCTAAAATCATTTACTGCATCATTTGATAAATTAGTACCATCAGTTCTCATATAAGTTATCAATCCAACAGTATCTCCATCAATCTCAATACCTTGATATAGTTTTTGTGCAATTTGCATTGTTCTTGAAGCTCCAAAACCTAATTTGCTTGATGCCACTTGTTGTAGTGTTGAAGTTGTAAATGGACCTGATGGGTTTCTTTTTACAACTTTTGATGAAATATCTGTTATTTGAAATTTTTTCTCTTTTATTTCCTTTATTGCTTCTTCAATACTACTCTTGTCTCTAAATGTAAATTTTTCTATTTTATCACCGTTTAATTGAGAGATACTTGCAGTAATAGTATTTTTATTATTATCTCCAAATTTAAGAGTAAGTGTCCAAAATTCCTCTGGATTAAATAATTCTATTTCATGTTCTCTTTCGGTAATTAATTTTAGAGCTACAGACTGAACTCTTCCAGCTGATTTTGATCCAGGTAATTTAGTCCAAAGTATTGGGGAAATATTAAAACCAACCAAATAATCAAGAGCTCTTCTTGCCATATACGCATCCACTAACAAGGGTTCGATTTGCCGTGGATTTTCAATACCATGAATTACTGCTTTTTTGGTAATTTCGTTAAAAACAACTCTCTCAATTTCTTTATCTTTTAGTAGTTTTTTTTCATCAAGATATTCTTTAACATGCCAAGCTATAGCTTCACCTTCACGGTCAGGGTCAGTAGCTAGTATTATTTTAGAAGACTCTTTAGCAACATCAGTTATCTCTTTTAAATATTTTTTTGAAAAACTATCAACTTCCCATTCCATTTTGAAATTATGATCAGGATCAACTGATCCATTTTTTGATGGCAAATCTCTTATATGACCATAGCTTGCTAAAACAGTATAATTATCACCAAGATATTTGTTTATCGTTTTAGCTTTTGCAGGACTTTCAACTATGACTAGATTCATAATTTAACAAACTACTTAAAAGTGTTTGATAGTCAAATTAATAAATTTTAGTCTTGTTTTCCTCTTTATTTGCTAGTCGTTTAATATTTTCTCTATGAGTGTAAAATATTAAAATAAACATTATTCCAAAAAATATTTCATTTCCTGCTGAATCAAACAATAATAAATAAACAGGAACTGAGAATGATCCAATTAGCGATGCTAAAGATGAAAATTTAGAAATAAAAAAAGTTACTAGCCAACAAATACCAAAAACTATACCAAACATTATATTCATACTGCATAATATACCAACATAAGTTGCGACTCCCTTACCACCTTTAAACCTTAACCAAACTGGAAAAACATGACCTAGAAAAGCACATAAAGCCGATACATAAATTAAATCAGGAAAATTTACTTTAACATATAAAACTGGGATAACAGCTTTAACTATATCAAGTATTAAAGTTGAATAACCAATAAATTTATTTCCAGTTCTTAGAGCGTTTGTTGCACCAATATTACCTGATCCAATTTCTCTAATATCTTTTTTTAAAAATATTTTAGTTAATATCAATCCAAAAGGGATAGAACCCATTAGGTACGATACAATACCTATTGTCAATAATTCCATTTTTATATCTTAAATAATTCTTTACCTTTTACAAATGTATTGGTTACTTTTCCTTGAAGTTTTTTGTCTTCTATAGACGTATTTTTAGATTTAGAAATTAAATTTTCTTTTTTTACAATCCAAGGTTTATTTATATCAACTATACAAAAGTCAGCATCATTACCAATTGAAAGATTTCCTTTATTGATATTTAAAATTTTAGCTGGATTAGATGTTAGTGCTTGGATTATAGTTTCAAGTTTTACAGATCCATTATGAAATAGTTCCAAACTTAAAGATAATAAAGTTTCAATACCAGAAGCACCTGTTGCTGCTTGAGAAAATGTCAATCGTTTTGATTCTTCATCTTCAGGTTTATGATCTGAAACAATGACATCAACTGTTTTATCTTTTAATCCTTGGACTAAAGTCAATCTATCTTCTTCTTTTCTCAATGGCGGAGATAATTTTAAAAATGTTTTAAAATCTCCAATATCATTTTCATTTAAGGAAAGGTTATTTATTGAAACACCACAAGAAAATTTAATATCATTTTTCCTTTGTTTAATGATTTCTACTGATTTGCCTGATGATAGTTGAGATATGTGATATCGACACTTTGCTTTTTCTAATAATGTTAAATCTCTTTCAATAATTATTCTCTCAGCCACATCTGGTATACTTGATAATCCAAGTTTTGTAGCGATTATACCCGAATTTATCATACCGTTTTTTGCTAACTCATAATCCTCAGCATGTTGCATTATTAGGCATCCTAAATCCTTTGCTGAATTCATTATTCTTGACATTAATCTAGTATTTTGAATTGTCTTTACACCATCTGTAAAAGCTACAATTCCTTTACTAGCCAACAATCCAAATTCCGTCATATTTGTTCCCTCTACATTTTGTGTAAGAGATGCGCATGGAAATATATTAATCTTAGATTTATCTCGTCCTCTTCTTTTTAAAAAATCTACTATTGAAACATTATCAATTACAGGATCTGTATTAGGCATTGTTACTACAGATGTTACTCCTCCAGATAGAGCTGCATTACTTAAAGTTCTAAAATTTTCTTTATACTCATACCCAGGTTCTCCAACAAAAACTCTCATATCGACTAAACCAGGGAATATATATTTTCCTTTTAAATCAATTGGTTTTTCTCTGGATGGTAAATTATTTGTATTTACTTTTTTCCCTATTGCTTCAATTTTACCTTCTTCTCCTACAATAAGTCCTCCATTTTCATTAATTGAATTTTGAGGATCAATTATATTTGCGTTAATAAAGTATTTTTTTTTCATTTATTCACAAAATATTTTTAAACAGGCCATTCTTACAGCAACTCCAAGTTCAACTTGCTCTTTGATTACACTTTTATTTATATCGTCTGCCAATCTAGTATCTATTTCGATACCTCTATTCATTGGTCCAGGATGCATTATTAGTGCATCAGGTTTAGCATGATCTAATTTATCAGGTGTTAAACCGTAATATTCATAATACTCTCTATTTGATGACAAATAAGAACTTGTCATTCTCTCATTTTGTAATCTTAGCATCATTACAATGTCACAATCTTTCAATCCTTTTTTCATATCGGTAAAAGTATTAACACCAAACTTTTCAATTTCTTTTGGCATCAAATTTGTTGGGGCAACAATATTTACTTCGGCACCAAGCATTGTTAGTAAATAAATATTTGATCTTGCGACTCTGGAATGAAGAATATCTCCACATATAGCAATTTTTAATCCTTCAATTTTTTTCTTTCTATTTCTTATTGTTAAAGCATCCAGTAATGCTTGAGTAGGGTGTTCACGTCTGCCATCACCAGCATTTAATACCACACAATTTACTTTCTGAGATAATAAATTGCATGCTCCAGAATCTTGATGTCTTATTACAATAATGTCAGGATGCATTGCATTTAGAGTCATTGCGGTATCAATTAAAGTTTCACCTTTTTTAATTGCTGAATTATTCATATTCATCGACATCACATCAGCACCAAGTCTTTTTCCAGCTAACTCAAATGAACTTTGTGTTCTTGTTGATGGTTCAAAAAATAGATTAATTTGAGTTTTGCCTCTAAGAACATCAATTTTCTTGTTCTTACTCTGATTTAATTTAATGAAAGTTTCAGATTCATCTAAGATGTTGTTAATATCACTAACTGATAGATCTTGGATACCTAACAAATGTTTTTGAGAAATTTTAATAGCTTTGATGTTTTTTGCCATTAAAATTAACTCTATAACTATAAAGCCAATGAATGGCAAGGATTAATTATTTAGATAATCTATGGCTCCCTGAAGAATAAAAGCTGCCGCGTTCTGATCTATATTCTTTTCTCTCTTAGATACATTAACATCTAATTGGCTTGATAAATTAAAAGCCCCAACAGTTGATAGTCTTTCATCCCAAAGACACACATCAACATCTATCTCTTTATCTATATTTTTAGACACATCATTAACTGACTGTGCTGAAGAGCCTAAAGATCCATCCATATTTAAAGGATAACCAATGATAATTGCCTTGATGTCATTCTCTTGAATAATGTTTTTTAGCTCCATAATTAATTCATTATTTTTTGATTTATGTATAGTTTTATAAGGGGTAGCAATTAATTGCTTTTCGTCACAAATTGATACACCAATTCTTTTTGAGCCTAGATCTAAACCTATCAAACGACATTTTTCTGACTGTTTTTTTTTAAATTCTTCTATTGTGATCATGTTGTATATTTTAAACTATAGTGATAGTTTGCGTCATATTTAAATATCATATGAGCATCGATCTTAAAACCATAAAGCATATATCTAAATTATCAAGAATTTCAGTAGATGAGAAAAAAGCTGAAAAACTTGCTAGCGATTTGAATTCAATTTTTGATTTCATTGAAAAACTCAATGAACTTAAAACTGAAAATGTTGAACCACTTACATCAGTGGCTGAAACGACTTTAAAATTAAG
Organism: uncultured Pelagibacteraceae bacterium; assembly: GCA_902588855.1. GTDB lineage: Bacteria > Pseudomonadota > Alphaproteobacteria > Pelagibacterales > Pelagibacteraceae > Pelagibacter. The sequence goes on from CACIQS010000007.1 coordinate 28,927, forward strand.
ACCTGATGAAGTTAAAAGTAAAAATTTAAGGGAACAAATAATAAAAAATTCTCCAAAAGATAATGAAGATTATTTTGTTGTACCAAAAGTTATAGAATAATGTCTGACATAACCAAGCAAACACTTTCTGAATTAGTTAATAATATTAAAGAAAAAAAACTTTCTTCTTCAGAAGTTACCCAAGCTTTTGTTGATAGATCAGAGAAATCAAAAGAATTAAACACTTATATTACTGAAGATTTTAGTAATGCTTTAGATAAAGCTAAAAAATTTGACGACAATCCAAAATTGGATTTAAAATTACCAGGAATACCAATGGCTGTAAAAGATTTATTTTGTACAGCTAATGTAAGAACAACAGCTGGTAGCAAAATATTAAACAATTTTGTACCTACTTATGAGTCTACTGTTACTCAGAATATCTGGAATGAGGGAGCAATTCTTATTGGTAAATTAAATTGTGATGAATTTGCAATGGGATCATCAAATGAAACAAGTTTTTTTGGCAATGTTCAAAATCCGATTGATAAAAATTTAGTTCCAGGTGGTTCATCTGGTGGTTCATCTTCTGCTGTAGCAGCACAATTAACTCCAATTACAATTGGAACTGATACAGGTGGATCTATTAGACAACCGGCGTCATTTACAGGTACAGTGGGTTTAAAACCAACTTATGGTAGTTGTTCAAGATACGGAATAGTTGCTTTTGCATCTTCTCTTGATCAAGCTGGTCCAATGGCTCAAAATGTCCAAGATTGTGCTTTGTTGCAAGAGGTAATTAGCTCATACGATCAAAAAGACTCAACTTCTATTGATTTTAAAAGAAACCAGTACAGCAAAGAATTAACAAAAGACATTAAAGGAAAAAAAATCGGTATACCAAAAGAATATAGAGTTGATGGAATGCCAAAAGAAATTGATGATCTTTGGCAGAAAGGTATTGAGTATGCTAAAGATTGTGGTGCGGAAATAATTGATATTTCTCTTCCACACACAAATTATGCTTTACCAACTTACTATATAGTGGCACCAGCTGAAGCATCTTCTAATCTTGCAAGATATGATGGTGTTAAATATGGCTTTAGAGCTGACGGAGAAAACCTTATTGATATGTATGAAAAAACTAGATCAGAGGGATTTGGAGCCGAAGTTCAAAGAAGAATAATGATAGGCACATATGTTTTATCTTCAGGTTATTACGATGCATATTATTTGAAAGCTCAAAAAGTAAGAAAACTAATTAAAAATGATTTTGATGAAGCGTACAAAAAAGTAGATGCAATATTAACTCCATCAACACCAAGTTCTGCTTTTAAAATTGGTGAAAAAACAAATGACCCAGTTTCAATGTACTTAAACGATATTTTTACTGTTCCTGTAAATTTAGCAGGTTTACCAGGAATTTCTATTCCAGCTGGTCATGACAGCAAAGGCTACCCTTTAGGTTTACAAATTATTGGAAAAGCATTTGATGAACAAAATATCTTAAACATTGCTTATGCAATGGAAGAAAAAATTAATTTTAAAAATAAAATTACTGATTGGTGGATTAAGTGAGTAAAGAAAAGTCAGAATATTTAATTAATAGAAATGACAATCAATACGAAGTTGTCATTGGTTTAGAGGTTCATGCTCAAGTACTTTCCCAATCAAAGTTATTTTCTACGTCAGCTACTAAATTTGGTGCTGAACCAAACACTCAGGTAAGTTTAGTAGACGCTGCTTTTCCTGGAATGCTTCCAGTGATTAATGAATTTTGTGTTAAGCAAGCAATTAAAACTGGAATAGGATTAAAAGCTAAAATTAACAAAAGATCAGTATTCGATAGAAAAAATTATTTTTATGCTGATTTACCACAAGGATACCAAATCTCTCAATTTAAGGACCCAATAGTTGGTGAAGGTAAAGTTATTTTGGATATGCCAGATGGTCAAAAAGAGGTTGGTATTGAAAGATTACACTTAGAACAAGATGCGGGTAAAAGTATCCATGATTTAGATCCAAAAAACACCTTTGTTGATTTAAATAGGTCAGGTGTAGCTTTAATGGAAATTGTTAGCAAACCTGATTTAAGATCACCAGAGGAAGTTAATGCTTATATTAAGAAATTAAGATCAATAATGAGATATTTAGGAACTTGTGATGGTAATATGCAGGAAGGATCTTTGAGAGCAGATGTTAATGTTTCTGTAAGAAAAAAAGGAACAAAAGATTTTGGTACTAGATGTGAAATAAAAAACGTTAATTCTATTAAATTCATGCAAATGGCAATTGAATATGAAGCAAATAGACAAGTTGATTTAATTGAAGATGGACAATCTGTTGATCAAGAAACAAGACTTTTTGATACTAAAAAAAATGAAACAAGATCTATGAGATCAAAAGAAGATGCTCATGATTATAGATATTTTCCAGACCCTGATTTATTACCATTAGAAGTTTCTGATGAATTCATAAATCAATTACAATCTGAAATACCGGAGTTACCCGATGAAAAGAAAAAAAGATTTATAGATCAATTTAAATTAACTCCATATGAAGCAAATATCATGGTTTCAGACATTGAAACTTCAAATTATTTTGAAGATGTTGTTAAAAAATCTGACGTTAAATTAGCAACAAACTGGATCATTGGTGAATTATTTGCTGCACTTAATGAAAAAAATTTAGAAATAACTGATAGTCCAATTAGTGCTGGTAATTTATCAAAATTAATTAATTTAATTAAGGATGGCACAATTTCTGGAAAAATTGCAAAAACTGTTTTTGAACAAATGATGGAAGGGGACAAGGATCCTAAAAAAATTGTTGAAGAAAAAGGATTAAAACAAGAAAGTGATCCAAAAGCTTTAGAAGCTCTAATAGATAAAGTAATTGATAACAATAGAGATAAAGCTACTGAATATAAATCTGGTAAAGTTAAATTGTTTGGCTTCTTTGTTGGACAAGTAATGAAAGTTTCAGGTGGAAAAGCTAACCCTCAGCTAGTAAATGAGATTTTAAAGAAAAAACTTTAGGTTCATGGGCTCAGACCTAAAAATTAGCAACAAAATTCAAGAGTACATTTTAAAGAATGGACTAGATCTTCATCCAGTTCAAAAAGAAATTATTTCTTATAATGAGTTTCTGGGAGATATTAAAAGGATGCAAATATCTATCTCACAATCTCAATTTTTACACTTAATAGTAAAAACATCTAATGTTAGAAAAATACTAGAGATTGGAACTTTTACTGGCTTAAGTGCTTTGTCAATGTCTCTTGCTTTACCAGAAGATGGTAGAATTATTGCTTTGGACAAAAATCAAGAAACTAACGAAATTGCTATAAAATTTTTTGAAAAAGCAAAACAAGGTCATAAAATTAAAACAATAATTAAACCTGCTTTAGAAAGTTTGAGCGAAATAAAAGAAAATGATTTTGATTTAATTTTTATTGATGCTGATAAGAAAAATTATAAAGAATATTATGAAAAATCTTTAATATTATTAAAGAAAAATGGCTTAGTGATAATTGATAATGTTCTATGGTATGGTCAAGTTGTCGATGAAAATAGTGATGATAAAATCACTTTAACTATTAAAGATTTTAATAATTATGTTTCTAAAGATAAAAGAGTTGAAAAAATTATAGTTCCATTAGGTGATGGTATGACTGTTTGTAGAAAATTATAATGTTTGATGTTTTTGGATTTTATAAGTTTATTAAAATTTCTTATTTAAAGAAAAATCAAAAAATACTTCAAAATCAATTATTAAATAAAAACATACGTGGAACAATTATCATTTCCAATGAAGGGTTAAATGGAACAATTTCTGGAAAGAATAAAGATATTAAACTGATCAAGGATTATTTACACAAATTATTTAAATTTACAAAATTTGATAGTATTAATAATTCAAAAAGCACTTTTCAACCGTTTCATAAACCAAAGGTAAAAATTAAAGAAGAAGTGGTTCCAATGAATTTAAGTTTAAAAAAGAGAATTAAAAAAAAAGATAGTCATGTTAATCCTCAAAAGTGGAACTCATTAATTAAAGATAAAAAAACAGTATTAATTGATGTGAGAAAACCTTTTGAATATAAAGTTGGAACTTTTAAAGGTTCAATTAATCCAGATGTAGATAATTTTCGAGATTTTCCAAAATATCTTAAAAAATTAAAAAAAAATCAACCTATTGCTATGTTTTGTACTGGAGGTATTAGGTGTGAAAAAGCGTCAGTCTTTTTGGAAAATAAAGGCTACAATAATGTCTACCAATTAAAGGGTGGTATTTTAAACTATTTAAAAAAAACAGACCCAAAAAAAAGTTTATGGAAAGGTGAGTGCTTCGTCTTTGACAACAGAATTAGTTTAAAGCATGGTTTGAAAATAGGTTCTTACTCAATGTGTAGTGGTTGTAGAAAACCTATTTCTTTAAAAGATAAAAAATCTAAAAAATATGAAGAAGGAGTTTCTTGTCCAAATTGTCACGATAATTTAACAAATGATCAAAAATCGAGATTTAGAATGAGACAAAAACAAATTAACCTTGCCAAAAAAACTGGAAAAAGTCATATCTTTCAAAAAGAATATTAAAATATTTTTAGTTTAAAGAAATGAATTTATTAAAAGATGAAGTCTCTCAACTTATAAAAAAACTTGCAATACCAGCAAGTGTTGGAACATTATTTCAAACATTATACACTTTAGTTGATACTTTTTATGCTGGGAAAATTTCGCCTGAAGCTTTATCTGCTTTAAGTAAATCCTTTCCAATCTACTTTCTAATTATTGCTACATCTATTGGTGTCACTGTTGCGGGCACTTCATTAATTGGAAGTAGTATTGGGGAAAAAAACGAAAAAAATGTATTAGGTTATTTTACAAATATCATTCTTTATTCAGTAATAATTTCAATAATTGTATCAGTAATAGGATTTAGTTTCTCTGAAAAATTATTTTTAACCATGAATTCATCAAGAGAGGTAATTACTCTTGGCCTTGAGTATACTAATGTAATATTTTATGGAACTATTCTCTTTATTCTAGTTGTTGCTTTAAACTCATTTCTTCATGCTGAGGGAGATACAGTTACATATAGAAATGCTCTTATATTATCTTTTTTTTTAAACATTTTATTAAATCCAATATTTATATTTGGATTTTTATTTATCCCAGCTTTTGGTGTTGCGGGCATAGGTTATGCAACTTTGATTGCACAATTCATTTCTCTAATAATCGTTGTAATTAAATTGTTAAAAAATAAACGTATTAAAGAGATCACTTTTCAAAATTTTAAGATCAAATTCTTCTACATTAAGAATATTTTCTTCCAATCAATGCCAATTACAATAGCTATTCTTGGTTACTCAATTGCTGCAACAATTGTATTTACTTATGTTGCATTTACAGGAGAATACGCTGTAGCAGGTTATGGAGCAGCAACAAGGATAGAACAGGTTGTCTTGTTGCCTGTATTGGGGATCAATACAGCAATAATATCAATTATTGCACAGAATATAGGTGCGAAATATTATGATAGAGTAAAACAATCTTATTTTACATCAGTAAAATACGGCTTGGTAATAATGTTAGCGTCTGGAGTTTTAGTATTTGTAACTGCAGATCTAATGCCAAAATTTTTCTCATCTAATGCTGAAGTTATTGAATATGGGTCAATGTATTTAAAAATTTCTGCATTTATCTTACCAGCATACCCAATTTTTTTTCTATCAAATGGTTTTTTTATGGCTTTAAAAAAATCTGAGAAAGCAATGATTAACAATATATTAAGGAACGTTTTGGTTCCATTTTTATCTTATTATGTAGCACGTTCTATTGATGCAGACTTTAAAACTTTCTTTTATATCTGGGCAATATTGCAATGGTTAATATCAATCTTACTATTCTTTTATGTTAAATATTATATTAACAATAAATTAACTACTGGTTAATGTTTTATACAAAAAAGAAATTGATAATTTTGATAATTATTTCATCTATATTTTTTATACTTACATATAACGATGTAAGATCTGAAAATATAAATAAAATATCAGGTTTTGCTAAAGTTGTTGATGGAGATACAATTAAGATCAATTCAAAAAAAATTAGATTATACGGTATTGATGCACCTGAAAAAAAACAAAAATGTAAAAAAACTTATTTAACAATATCTTTTATGTCTTTTACTAAAGATTATATGTGTGGAGAATTATCTACTCAAAAGTTAATTAAAAAGATTAATAAACAAAAATTAAATTGTAATATTTTGGATGTTGATAGGTATAAAAGATTAATAGGCGAGTGTTTTAAAAGAAATACAAATTTAAATTCTTGGATGGTTTCAAATGGTTATGCAGTCGCATATAGAAGGTATTCTAAAAAATATGTTTCTGATGAAATTAATGCAAAAAAAAATAAATTAGGTATTTGGCAAGGTAAATTTGAAATGCCGTGGGATTATCGGCGTAAAAATTAATCTTTATAATCTTGAGGAACTATCTTCCATCCATTCCCAAAGGTGTTTAGCAAATGATCTTCTAACAAATAAATTAACATAATCTTTGTCTTTATTGTGAATAATAACGTCTATATGATTTAGCAAAGTTTGAGTTGTTGACCCTTTTTTTTCACGAAATAAGTTAAAATTAAAAGGACATCCTGAAGAAAAAAGTTCATATATTTTATCACCTTTTATCTCTAATTGAACAAATTGGTCAGTTACATCGGTTACTGCTCCTAATGATGTTTTTGAAATATTGTTAAATAATATATCATTTAATTGGTATATATTGGTTTCTTTGCTAGTAGTCTCATTTGATACAATCATCCATTCATCTGGACTTAACCATATCGCAGTAAGTTTATCACTAGATGAAGATGTATTTGCTTCTGTTGGCAAAATCATATTTAAAGTTTTTCCAACATTTGTAAAAAATTCTCTTGTTTTACCTCTTAAATTTAATTTCATTATTGGTGCAATTTCTTTTATGGAAACACCGTTGTTATTAATTTCACTATTTGTTACTTGATTATAATTAAGCATTTAATCTTTCATTAGTTTGATCAAAAAATACTGGATTTGAAACAGTTACATTAATTGTTTTATCTTCCATAGGGATAAATAGTTTTTTACCCATCATATCTTTCCCACCTCTGACAACAGCTAGGGCTATAGATTTATTTAAATTTGGACTAAAGTAACTTGATGTAACATGACCAAGCATTTCAACAGGTTTTTTTTCTAGTTCAGAAACAATTTGCGCTCCTTCTTCTAATACAACCTTAGGGTCATCTGTTAATAATCCAACCAATTGTTTCCTGTCTTCTCTTATAGTATCTGATCTGTAAAGAGATCTTTTGCCAATAAAATCATATTTCTTTTTACTAACAATCCAATCCATCTGTAAATCTATTGGTGTCATTGTTCCATCTGTATCTTGGCCAACAATAATAAAACCTTTTTCAGCTCTCAGTAAGTGCATCGTTTCTGTACCATAAGGAGTAATATTAAATTCTTTACCAGCCTCTATACATTTTGCCCATAGATCTTTTCCATAACTTGCTTGCACATTAATTTCAAAACTTTGCTCACCTGTAAAACTTATTCTCATAATTCTGCAAACAATACTTCCGATTTTTGCTTCTTTAAAAGACATGTGTGGAAAATTTTCATCAGACAAATCTAAATCAGGAATAATTTTTTTAAGAATTTTTTTGCTATTAGGGCCACACAAACTTGCTGTAGCAAATTGATCTGTAACTGAAGTTAAATATACATCTAATTCTGGCCATTCAGTTTGAAGGTAATCCTCTAATTTTCCAAGAACATTTGCTGCCCCACCAGTTGTTGTTGTCATTAGATAGTGATTTTCACCTAATCTTGTAGTAACACCATCGTCATATACCATACCATCTTCATTTAACATTAAACCATATCTACATTTGCCAATGCCAAGTTTTGACCATGCATTTGTATAAACTCTATTTAAAAACTCTGAGGCATCACTTCCTTGTATATCAATCTTACCAAGTGTGGACGCATCCATTATTCCTGAACTTTCTCTTGCGGCTTTGCTTTCTCTTTGAACTGCTTGGTGCATAGTTTCGCCATTGATAGGGTAGTACCAAGCTCTTTTCCATTGACCAACATTTTCAAATTCTGCTTTTTGTTCAACATGCCAATCATTCATAGGTGTTCTTCTAAAAATATCAAAAAATTTACCAACATTACGTCCTACAATTGTTCCAAATGTTAAAGGAGTATAAGGAGGTCTAAAA
>CACIQS010000008.1 GCA_902588855.1 uncultured Pelagibacteraceae bacterium
ACATCTTAAAGATAAAAAAGATAAAACAGCAATAATTTGGGTTGGTGATGATCCAAAAGATAGTCAAAAAATTACTTACAAACAACTTCACCAAAAAGTTTCTAAAGCTGCAAATGGTTTAAAAAAATTAGGTATTAAAAAAGGAGATAGAGTTACGATTTATCTTACAATGATACCAGAGCTTGCTATTTTAATGTTAGCTTGTGTTAGGATTGGTGCAGTCCACTCAATTATTTTTGGAGGTTTTTCAGCAGACTCTATTTCTGGAAGGGTGAATGACTGTGAGTCTGAATATATAATTACAGCTGATGAAGGTGTTAGAGGTGGAAAAACTATTCCTTTAAAAGAAACAACTGATGAGGCATTGGAAAGCTGTCCTAACGTAAAAAAATGTATAGTTGTTAAACGTACTGGTAATTCAATTGGTTGGAATTATGATAGAGATGTATGGTATCATGATTTAATTAAAGATGTTCCTTCTCAGTGTGAGCCTGAAGAAATGAACGCAGAAGATCCTTTATTTATTTTATACACATCAGGTTCAACTGGAAAACCAAAGGGAGTTCTGCATACAACAGGTGGATACATGGTGTACGCATCAATGACTCATCAATATATTTTTAATTACAAACCAAAAGATATTTATTGGTGTACTGCTGACATTGGTTGGGTAACAGGTCACAGTTATATTATCTATGGTCCCCTTTCGAACGGCGCAACAACTATAATGTTTGAAGGAATACCAAACTATCCTGATAGTTCCAGATGGTGGCAGATAGTAGATAAATACAAAGTAAATACTTTTTATACTGCGCCTACTGCGATCAGAGCCCTAATGAGAGAAGGTGATAAGCCTGTCAAAAAAACTTCTAGAAAATCTTTAAAATTACTTGGAACTGTTGGTGAACCAATAAACCCTGAAGCTTGGATGTGGTATTATAAAACAGTTGGAAATTCTAAGTGCCCAATTGTAGATACATGGTGGCAGACAGAAACAGGAGGGATATTAATTGCTCCTCAAACAGGTGCTATTCCTCTAAAACCTGGTTCTGCAACAAAGCCATTTTATGGAATAAAACCTATGTTAGTTGATAAATCAGGTAAAGAAATTAAAGGAGCTGGTGAAGGTAGACTTTGTATAGCGCAATCATGGCCTGGACAAATGAGAACAGTATATGGTGATCATCAAAGATTCATTGATACTTATTTTTCTCAGTTTGAAGGTAAATATTTTACTGGTGACGGATGTCGAAGAGATAAAGATGGATATTACTGGATTACAGGTCGGGTAGATGACGTAATTATTGTATCAGGACACAATTTGGGTACTGCTGAAATTGAAAGTGCATTTGTAGCTCATCCAAAGGTAGCAGAAGCAGCAGTCGTGGGTTACCCACACGATATTAAAGGTAACGGATTATATTGTTATGTAACATTAAATGCTGGTGAAAGAGAAACTGGTGAACTCGAAAGAGATCTAAAACTTTGGGTTAGAAAACAGATTGGTCCACTTGCTACACCTGACTTAATTCATTTCACTCCAGGACTTCCAAAAACAAGGTCTGGAAAAATTATGAGAAGAATTTTAAGAAAAATCGCTGCAAATGAACATGGTCAATTAGGAGATACAACTACTTTGGCTGATCCTAGCGTTGTAGATAGTTTAGTTGAAAACAGAAAAAATATTTAAAACTGTATTCTATCTTTAAATTCTTTTTTGATTACATCCCATTTTAAAATAACAGAGTTTAAAACTATTTTTCTATCAAGAGTTTTTAGTTCGTCAGCTATGGGTGCCCATTTATACAAAGACAGAGCACTTGGGTTAAACGGACGGTCATTGTAATACTTTTCCCAATCAATTTTTATAATTCTTTCATCAAATTCTTTTTTTGCTTCTTCAATAATATTTAAAGGCATATTATTTGTAGTTTCATCATCTAAAATTTTTAGAAAAATTTCTTTAGACTTATCTGTTTCGTGAAAATTGGAGTGAACTTTTAAATATGAAAAAGTAAAAAAAGTTAAATCTTGGAGAGCAACAGAATAAATATTCCATTTAGCTTCATTCACAGATTTCATAAATTCATCATTATCAAAATGGAGAACATATCTTGTTCCCATTCTAGTTTTTAAATAACTATAAAGTGTAACTTGAGATACCCATGCAGATTTTGTTTGAATAAATTGTTCTAACTCATCTAAAGTTTTAATTTTTGATTTAGGAATAAATGCTTTAAACAAAGAAAAAAAATAAACTTTGAAATCATTCAAAGATAAATCTTTCCAACTTAAATTTTTTTTAATCATAAAAAAGGTAATTTTATTGAAAAAATATGAAAAAATTAACCTAATACGGCGAATTTTACACTTTTATTCTCTTTCATAATGGTTATGGTTTTATCAGTTATAACTAAAAAAGAGAGGTATACATGGCGAAAAACGCTCAACACTGGGAAAAGACCAGAGGTTTGCTATTTGTAACACTAGCAATCTGGGCTATATTCTCAATGGGTATATTCCTTTTCGGAGCTGAAATGAACGAAGTTACAGGACCATTTGGGTATCCATTAACTTATTGGTTCACATGTCAAGGTTCTCTTGCAATATTTGTAATCCTTATTTTCTGGTTTGCGGGTAGACAAGAAAAAATTGATGAAGAGTTCGGCTTCAGTGAAAAAGGAGACGACTAATGATTAAAGGTAATTTTATAGATAACTTGCCTAAAGTTTATGGAATCTACACCGGTGGATTTATTGGTTTCATAATCTTGATGGCAATTGGTGAGCAGATGGGTATGTCTGCAAAAGCAATAGGTATTTGCTTTGTAGGTTTTACTATTTTCATCTACGCACTAATTGGCTGGCTATCTAGAACAGCTCAAGCAAGCAACTATTACGTAGCTGGAAGGACGGTTCCAACTGTGTTCAACGGAATGGCAACAGCAGCCGACTGGATGTCTGGTGCTTCATTCGTTGCAATGGCGGGTGGTATTTATTTCAAAGGTTATGGATATATGGCTTTGCTTGTAGGTTGGACAGGTGGTTATGTGTTAGTTGCAACTTTATTAGCACCATACTTAAGAAAATTTGGCTGTTACACAGTTCCAGATTTCGTGGGTACAAGATACGGTGGTAATACAGCAAGATTAATGGCAGTAATAGTTTTAACTGTTGCATCATTTACTTATGTGACCGCACAAATTAACGCCACTGGTACTATCGCAGCTGTTGCTTTAGATATTCCATTCCAATACGCTGTATATGTTGGACTAGTAAGTATTTTATTATGTTCGATGCTTGGTGGTATGAGAGGGGTAACTTGGACACAGGTTGCGCAATACATTGTACTAATCATAGCTTATCTGCTTCCAGTATTCTGGATCAGTAACAACATTGGTGCGGGTTTCTTCCCACACTTCATGTTAGCTGATGAAGTTGCTAGAATCGGTGAGTTAGAACAACAGTTTGGGTTTGTAAAAAACTCTGCTGCTGATTTAGCTACAGTGCCTAAAGGGTTAGCTGGTATTACTAAGGCTCACTCTGAAGTAAACGCAACACCTTGGGCTTTCATCTCATTAGCACTAGCAATGATGATGGGAACTGCTTCATTACCACACGTAATGATGAGGTTCTTTACTACTCCAAGTGTAAAAGCAGCTAGAAAATCAGTAGGTTGGTCAGTATTCTTTATCTTCCTACTTTATTCTTCTGCACCGATGTTAGCGACACTATCTAAACTTGCTTTGATTGATCCAAACTTACCAACAGGTATTATTGGTAAATCAATTGCAGAAGTTCAAGCAATCGATTGGTATCAAAACTGGAACCAAGCAAATCTGATGTTTGTAAGCGACTTTAACGGAAATGGAACTGTTGAATTAAACGAGTTCTTCATGGGTGGTAAAGCCGTTGTATTAGCAACACCAGAAATTGCGGGATTACCATATGTAATCTCAGGTCTAGTTGCTGCTGGAGGTTTAGCAGCCGCGATGTCAACTGCAGATGGTTTAATTCTTGCAATCGCAAATGCAATCTCGCATGACGTTTACTACAAAATGGTAGACCCTAAAGCTGAGACTGCTAAGAGACTAGTTGTAGCAAGGGTATTACTTGTAATAATTGGTTTTGCAGGAGCAACTATTGCAGCAATGGAGATCCAAGGTATTTTAGGTTCAGTTATCTGGGCTTTTGACTTTGCGATGTCTGGATTGTTCTGGCCACTTGTACTTGGTGTATGGTGGAAGAGAGCTAATAAAGAAGGTGCTATAGCTGGTATGGTCTTAGGATTAGTTTCTGGATTTGCGTATCTGGTTTGGGTACGAAGTGGTGGAAGCGGATTCTTGGGAATTACTCAGTTAACATTTGGTATCTTCGGATCTACTGTTAGCTTAGTAGCTATGGTTGTTGTAAGTTTAATGACTTCAGAACCTAGCGCTGCAACACAAAAAATGGTTGATGATTCAAGAGTACCTGCTGGTACACAGGTGATTAGCCAAAAATAAATAATCTTTTTAAGGGGCGATTAATTTCGCCCCTTTTATTTATTTTTAAGATCAAATATAAATTCCCTAATGTCTGCCAACTTTCATCCTTTGGTTTATATAATTGATTATATTCTTGGGATTATTATGTGGACTTTAGTTGGAAGAGTGGCAATGAACATCTTTCAAAGAGAAGACTCAAATTTTTTCTTTATGAAAGCTTTTGTAAAATTTACTAATCCTCTATTAAGAATTTTTAGACCTGTTACTCCTTCTTTCATAATTCAACCATTGGTACCACTTTATGTGGCTTGGTTCTTTTTCATGATTAGATTTTATTTAATGCCTTGGATTTTAGGATATTCAGTAATGGGTATGTTGTCATTTCCTCTTGAAAGTGAAATTTCTAGGCAGATTTATCAATTTTTTAATTCAATTAAATTTTAAAAATTGGTACTAGTAAGTCTAGATATCAATGAAAAATATACAAATATCCCCGTCAATTTTATCAGCCGATTTTAGCCAATTAGGTACAGAAATAAAAAGACTTGAAGAAGGTGGAGCTGATATGATTCACGTAGATGTGATGGATGGCCACTTTGTTCCAAACTTAACAATAGGTCCTCCAGTAATTAAAGCTCTTAGAAAACATTGCTCATTAAAATTTGATGTTCATTTAATGATTTCTCCTGTGCATAAATACATAGAAGCTTATGCTGATGCAGGAGCAGATATAATTACTGTACATCCTGAGGCAACTGATAATTTAGAAGACTCAATAAATAAAATAAAAGATCTAAAGAAAAAGGTAGGAGTTTCCCTTAATCCTGAAACAAGTATAGATTTAGTTAAAAATCTATTAAATAAAATTGATTTAGTTTTAGTAATGAGTGTAAATCCTGGATTTGGTGGACAAAAATTCATGCCAGAAGTTTTAGAAAAAATTAAAGAATTAAAAAAAATTAGAGAAATAGAAAAACTTAACTTTGATATTGAAATAGATGGTGGGATAAATTTTGATAATTGTAAAATAGCAATTGAAGCTGGTGCTAATATTCTTGTATCTGGTACAACGGTTTTTAAAAGCAATGATGGAGATATTAAAAAGAATATTAATTTATTAAAAACAAAATAAGTTAATGCAATCTCAAAATTCCTTAAATCTTTCTAATGGAATATTTTTTAAATTAAAATCTTCATTTAAAAAATTATATAAAAATTCAAATTTTTATGAAAAGCGAATTTCAAAAACCTTTGATAACAATTTTGAATATAAACCAAGTCCTCATCTTTTATCTTCAATAATAAAATATCAGAAAAAAAAATATAAAATTGAAGATTTTGCAACTGAAGCTATCTGGAAAAACAACATTTCCTCTAAGGACTTTAAAAAACTAAACAATTTTTTTTGGTTTTTTAGTTTAGATTTAAAATCATCTAAAGAAACAACGCAATCAATTATTTTCAATTGGATTAATAAAAATGAAAAATTTGATGAGAATATCTGGGAATTCAATATTACTGCAAAAAGAATTATTGCTTGGCTTTCCAATCATCAGTTAACTTATGAGGATAGTAATGAGGAATATAGATTATTTTTTAATCACATGCTTCAGAAACAAACTAATCATTTATTGAATGAGATCAAAAATTTAAGTGAAATAGAAGAAAAACTAATTGGCTGTGCTGCAATTATTTTAACAGGTTTAGCCTATAAAGATGAAAAAAATTATCTAGGCAGCGGTTTAAATATATTAAAAAATATAATTAAACAGTCTCTTGATAAACAAGGATTTCCTAAGTCAAGAAGTATACAAAACTTAGTTTTTTACCTTAAATATCTCATAATAATTAGAGAGTGGTTTAAAGAATCGCAAAATCCAATTCCGGAATATATTGATGAAACTATATATTATTTAGGATCCAATTATGCTTTTATATGGCAAAACATAAAACAAGATGTTTTCTTTAATGGAAATTATTCATCTAATAATGATGAATTCGACCAATATTTAAAACGATTTGGATATACTTTTAAAAATCAAATCAGTGAATTGGCAGGATATGCAATACTACAAAATAAAAAATTTATTCTAGCAGCAGATATTGGGTCAAATCCAGATAAAATATATACTAAAGATTATCAAGCAGGTGCCCTATCTTTTGAAATTTTTTCTAATAATAAAAAATTAATTTCTAATTCCGGGTATTATCCAGACACAAAAAACAGACTTAATAAGTTATCTAAAAGCACTGCCTTACAAAATACACTTTCAATTGAGGATTACTCTTCAAGTGATTTTATTAAATCTAGTGATAATTTTTTGATGCAAAAAGATCTAAAAATTGAAAATAAAAATATAGTTTTTGAGAAAAATTATTGGAAAATTTCAGCAAGTCATAATGGTTACTTCAAAAAATTTAAATTAGATCATCATAGAGAAATAGAATTCTATCCCGAACAATTTAAATTTATTGGTCATGATAAAATAATAAGAAAAGATCCTGATAAGCAAATTAAATTTGATATTAGGTTTCACCTTCATCCTGACTCTAAAGTTATGAAAACACAAAATAATAAGTTTATATTAATACAATTAGAAGATGAAGGTTGGCAATTTAGTTGTGATAACTATGATATAAATATTGATAATGGTTTATATTTCGGTAATAAAAATTCATATCAAGAAAACCAAAATATATTTATTTCAGGCATGAATAATGAAAGTGAACAAATAATTAGATGGGAAATAAATAAAATATAATGAAAAAAATAAAGACAGCTCTTATTTCTGTATCAAATAAAAATAATTTAAAACCAATTTTAGAAATTTTAAAAAAATATCAAATCAAAATTGTTAGTTCTGGTGGAACTTATAAAGAAATAAAAAAATTAAAATTTAATTGTTTAGAAGTATCTGATTTTACAGATTCTCCTGAAATTTTAGAGGGAAGAGTTAAAACCTTACATCCAAAAATACATGCAGGAATCCTTAATAAAAGGAATAATAAAAAACATTTAAATGACTTAAAAAAAAATAATTTTGAAAATATTGATCTAGTAATTGTAAATTTTTATCCCTTTGAAAAAACTCTAGAAACTACAAATAATCATAAAAAAATAATTGAAAATATAGATGTGGGAGGTCCAACAATGGTTAGGTCTGCTGCTAAAAATTATAATGATGTAACTGTGATTACTTCCGCAGATCAATATCAGGAATTAATTGATGAGATGAAAAAAAATAATGGAGCTACATCATTAAATTTCAGAGAAAAACTGTCAAGAAAAGCTTTTACAGAAACTGCTTACTATGATTCTGTAATTTCAAGTTATTTTAATAAAAAGGCAAATATACACTTGCCAGATAAAAAAGTTTTTTCTGCAAATTTAATTGAAAAACTTAGATATGGAGAAAATCCACATCAATTCAGTGGGTACTATTCAAAAAATTTAAAAACTAATTTAAAACAACTTCAAGGAAAACAACTAAGCTACAATAATTACAACGATATTTTTGCTGCATTAACTATTTCAAAATCTTTACCAAGAGACAAAGGCACTGTAATTGTAAAACATGCAAACCCTTGTGGTGTATCAATAAATTCAAATCCTATAGATAGCTATAAATCTGCATTAGCTTGTGATCCCATAAGCGCTTTTGGAGGAATTGTTTCTTGTAATTTTAAAATAAAGAAAAATCTTGCAGTTGAGCTAAATAAACTTTTTTTAGAAGTAATTATTGCTAATGGTTTTGATAGTGATGCCCTAAAAATACTTAAAACAAAAAAAAATTTACGTGTAATTGATGCAACAAATTATTCACTTAGTGAAATTACAAAATTCAATTCATCAAATGAAGCAATATTAGTTCAATCTGAAGACTTAAAAATATTTAAAAATAAAGATTTTAAAGTTGTATCTAAAAAAAAACCAAGCGCTAAGATGCTTAGAAATCTAATTTTTGCATTCAATGTTTGTAGATATGTTAAATCAAACGCAATTGTTCTCGCAAAAGATGAGTCAATTGTTGGTATTGGATCAGGTCAACCAAGTAGATTAGATAGCTGTGAGATAGCAATTAATAAAATGAGAAAATTTAATTTATTTGGAGATAATTTGGTTGCAGCATCAGACGCTTTCTTTCCATTTGTAGATGGAATTGAAAAATTAGTTCAATCCGGAGTTCAAGCTGTAATTCAACCTTCTGGATCAATTAGAGATAAAGAAATAATTAAATTTGCAAACGAAACAGATACTATTCTGGTATTTTCTAAGACAAGACATTTCAGGCATTAGTAATTTTATCTATTTTAGCAGCTAAAATAAAATCATTTTCTGAGAGGCCTTTGATGGCGTGTGTGGTAATTTTAATTTCTGCATAACCCCAACCAAAACTTATTTCTGGATGATGACCCTCTTCCTCAGAAATTTTACCAACTTCATTAATAAAATTTTGACTTTTTATAAAATTTTCAAATTTAAATTTTTTAGATAAAAAGAATATTTTATTTTTATCTTCTGTAATATCCCAACCGTCAACTTTCTTTTGATATTTATGAATTTCAGATATATCAAAAGGAAGGACACCTCCTTCACAAGGTAAACATTTTTTACTTAAAAGATCATCGCTCATAAAATTTGGAGCGGGCAAAGGGGGTCGAACCCTCGACCTTCTCGTTGGCAACGAGACGCTCTACCACTGAGCTATGCCCGCTTAAAAAAAATATTATAACTAAACACTTTTTTTAATTCAATCAATACTATTTTACATTTTCTATGTTATATTTAATTTTATTATGAAAAAAGAAGATCTACCAATTAATATTCCTGTATTTCCATTAAGTAATTTTATCATTTTTCCAAAAACTACAGTCCCGTTAAATATCTTTGAACCTCGTTATATTGATATGATTAACGATAGTATGAAATCAAATAAAATAATAGGAATGATACAACCTCAATCATCTAGTTATCAAAAAGTTCAACCTGAGCTTCATAAAGTGGGTTGTATTGGTAAAATAACTAGTTTTAGAGAAACAGAAGATGGTAGGTATTTAATAGAATTAAAAGGTGTCGTAAGATTTAAATCTGTCAAAGAATTAGAGACTGTAACTAAATATAGAATTTTGCACGTAGATTATAATGATTATATTCAAGATTTAGATAATAAAAAAGAAGATCTAAAATTTTCAGATTTAGAGTTAATCTTCAAAGACCTAAAGTCTTTGTTTGAAAAAAAAGGATTTATCATTAATTGGAAAGCACTAGAGAAACAAAGTTTAGATGAAACAATAAACGCCTTGGCTATGGCCTCACCTTTTTCTCTAGAAGAAAAACAAGTTTTGTTAGAAGCTCAAAGTTTAGATATTAGAAAAAACAAAATAGCTGAGATATTAAAAACATATACTCATGATATCTATGAGAATAACACTATTCAATAATCAATAATTCAAACCACTATCTGCTATTTTTTTTATCATGTTATTTATAGAATTTTTGCTTCCTATATATTTTAAAGAATTTACAAGAAAGTTATTCTTAATCTTACTTTCGTAGTTAAAAAATTCATAAATAAAATCAATTCCGTTTGAAAAAATAAAATTTCTATGTTTTGTATTTTTTTGAAATTCTTGATTAACAGAACTATTTAATTGTAATCCAAGATCTATTTTATTTTGAATTATCTCTAATAATATTTTTATATCTCTAATCGTCATATTAAAGCCTTGTCCAGCCAAAGGGTGTATTTTGTGAGTTAATTCACCAAAGGCTAGGATATTCTTATGATGGTAATTTCTTAAACTTGCAGACAATAATTCAAATGAAGATATTTTTTTAATTTTTTTTATTTTATATTTTGGATTATGTAAGTTTATAAGTTCTAATAAATTTTCTTTTTTAATTTTAGCAGTATTTTTTATAGAATAAACAATAGAAGTTTCTTTATCAGAAATGGGTAAAAATGCCAAAGGTCCAATCTTTGTAAATACTTGTCTAGCAATTTTATTATCAATTTTCTCATGTTCTAGTATTAAAGTGTAAGCTAAGCTTTTATATTTTTTGATAATTTTTTTATTAAAAAATTTTTTTGCAATTAAATTTGTAGAATTTAAATTTATTAAAAGATTATATTTGTTTTGAATATTTTCTAAATTTATATTATTCTGTATTTTCAAAAATTTATTTCCTTTTAGACTTTTTTCCAAGATATTATAAAGATCAAGACTTCTAACCATTGAAAAAAGTTCTTGATTATTATTTTGGAACTCCAATAATTTTTCTTTATTTAGTTTGTCAGAAAGAATTTCTATTTTATTTAATTTCCAAATTATTTTATCAATATTGACTATATTATTACTAAAATATTCAACATTACTTTTTGTAATACCTATAGTCCTAGATTGATCTATTATTTGTTTCTTTTTATCACTTAAAATATCTACATGTATATTCTGATTAACTAAAGCTTTAGCTAAAGCTAAACTAGTTAGTCCACTTCCAATCAAACAAATCTTCATATTATTTTTAATTTTAACAACAAAAATTAGATGATACAAAGTGGTATAATTGATTTGTATAAATGGACATTAAAAAAACAGCTAATTTATTACTTAATTTTACTTTAAAGCGATTAGCAGAAATATCTGGTATAGTAATTTTCTCTTCTGGTATCCTTTTATTTATCGCACTTTTTTCATATTCACCTGAAGATCCTAATTTTATTTTTCCCAAAGATACTAAGATTAAAAATTTATTAGGTTTCCAAGGAAGTTTTATTTCTGATCTGTTTTTTCAATCTTTTGGATTCATTGCTTATCTAATTTCTTTCACATACATAATTACTGGTATTAATATATTCCGATTAAAGGAGTTTTTTTTAATAATTGAAAATACTTTCATAGCAATATTATATACTGTAATTGGAACTTTATTTTTAAACCATTTTTATTCTGATGCATTTACACTTTACATAAATGGAAATGGAGGTTTTGTTGGAGACTATTTTGGACAAACTTTTTTAAACTCAATAATTCTTATAAATGAAACATTAATTTATTATGTTTTAATTATACTAATAATTACTTTATTTTTATTAAGTGTTAATTTTCAACCTATTAAATTTTATTATTCGTTAAAAAAAATTATTAAATTTTTTTCTAAAAGAGAAAATAAATCATATACAGATAAAAGTGAACTTATAAGTGAATATATTCCCCAAGAGGAAATCAAAAACTTAATACAAGAAGACTTACCATTTATTAAAGCAGAGAATAAATCAAATGCGAAAAATAAGTTTCTATTACCTAAAATAGAATTGCTAAAGGTTCCAACTAAGAAAGAAAGAGAAAACTCAAATAAAAATGAAACAAGTGACCCTAAATTTTTAGAAAAAATTCTAATGGACTTTGGAGTTAAGGGGGAAATTCAAAAAGTAAGTCATGGTCCAGTTGTAACACTCAATGAATTTGAGCCAGCTGCTGGAGTAAAAGTTTCTAAAATTATAAATTTATCAGATGATATTGCAAGAAACACTAGTTCTGAGTCTGCTAGAATTTCAACTATACCAGGTAGCAATACTGTGGGAATTGAATTACCAAATAATTCGAGAGAAAATGTTTATCTTAGTGAAATTTTAAGTAATGCAAATTTTAAAAAGAAGGAAACAAAATTACCAATAGCCCTTGGTAAAAATATTTCTGGGGAACCCATTGTAGGAGATTTATCTTCTATGCCTCATTTGCTCATTGCTGGTACTACAGGTTCAGGAAAATCTGTTTGCATTAATACAATTATTTTATCACTTCTTTACCGCCACACACCTGAAAGGTGTAAGTTTATATTAATTGATCCTAAAATGCTCGAGCTTTCAACATATGAGGGCATACCTCACTTGCTTTGCCCTGTAATAACTGAAGCTAAAAAAGCTGCATCAGTTCTTGGTTGGGTAGTAAAAGAAATGGAGAGTAGGTACAGATTAATGACAAAAGAAGGGGTTAGAAATATTGATGGTTATAATGCCAAACATAAACTTCCAATGCCCTACATAGTTGTTGTGGTAGATGAAATGTCAGATTTAATGTTAGTGGCAGGTAAAGAGATAGAAAACTATATTCAAAAATTATCTCAAATGGCTAGAGCTGCTGGGATTCATATTATTATGGCTACTCAAAGACCTAGCGTTGACGTAATAACAGGTACAATCAAAGCAAATTTTCCAACTCGAATATCTTTTCAAGTAACTTCAAAAATAGATAGTAGAACTATTCTAGGCGAGCAAGGAGCAGAGCAGCTTTTAGGAAAAGGAGATATGCTCTATATGTCATCTGCTAACCGGATAGTAAGAATTCATGCTCCATTTGTTTCAGATAATGAAATAGAAAAAATAAACAATTTTTTAAGATCACAAGCTGAACCGGACTATGTCGATGAAATCTTAAATTTTGCAGACGAAAAAGAGTTAGGACCAAATGCAGATCAAGGGGATAAAGATGAATTGTATCAACAAGCTGTTGAAATAATTAGATCTGAAGGAAAAGCTTCTACCTCATTTTTACAAAGAAAACTTCAAATTGGTTATAACAGAGCTGCGCGAATAATTGACATGATGGAAGCTGATGGCATTGTTAGTAAAGCAAACCATGTAGGTAAAAGAGACGTTCTTTAATGCTGAGGGTAGTTTTCTTAATTTTTCTTATTAGTTTATCAAATGAAGTAAGTGCAAATAATAAAGATCAAATAATTAATAAATTAAAAGATACTTTAAATCTTAATTTTGAATTTGAACAAAATATAAATGGAACAATTGAATTTGGTAGCTGCATAATTCAATACCCAAAAAAAATGTTTTGTGCGTATAATAAAAAAAATAAAGTTATTGTTTCAAATGGAAAATCTTTAGTTATTAAATCTACTTCAAGCTATTATAGGTACCCATTGGATAAAACACCTTTGAATTTTATTTTAGATAAAAATTTCTTGTTAAAAAAGATTTCAGAATTGAATGAAGAAAATATTAATAATTCTCTAATAAAATTTACGATTAAAGAAGACAATCAATTTATAGAGATTTTTTTTGATATAAATGATTACAATTTAATTGGTTGGCAAACTAAAGATGTATATCAAAATACTGCGGTAACACTTCTTTATTCAGTTAAATCAAATCAAATAGTTGACGAAAAAATATTTAAAACTCCCCTTCAAAATTAAATATTAACAATCTCTGATTTAAAAATTTTCATTCCTCTTGCTAAATAATTATTAAGCGCATTTTTATGATCTAAAGAACATGTATGAAGCCAAACTCTCTCTACATTGTCTTGAAATGATTTTTTAATAGCATCTGATAACAAAAATGATCCTAATTTTTTATTTTGATATTCTTCCAATATTCCAAAATATGCGATCTCTACCTCTTTTTTATCTGGATGGATAATCAATTCAAAAAAACCTACCAAATCTTTTCTATTCATTAATACAAATGTTTTGATGTTTTTATTAGACACATATTTGATCCACTGCTCATCTGTCCAGATCAATCTATCAATCCACTTATGTTTTTTACCAATATTTTTATAAAAAAATTTATTTAACTGAAAATCAGTTGGTTCAATTAAATTAACTTTATAATCTTCTGAAGGTTGTTCACCCTCTTTTAAATCATGAACTGAGTTTATTTCTAGATAATTTCTTTTAACTTCTTTTTTCACTCGACCATTTTTCCAACACGTTCACCACCAAATAAATGAAAATGCAAATGAGGTACCTCTTGACCTCCATGATCACTAATATTAGCGAGTGCCCTATAACCTTGGCCTACTTCTGTTGATATACCTAGCTTTTTTGCAACTATATTAATACCTTTCAAAAGACCCACCATCTCTTCTGATGATGCATTAATACTAAAATCATCAAGATGAATATATTTTCCCTTAGGAATTACTAAAGCATGAACTTTCTTTTGCGGGTTGATATCATGAAATGATAAAACATAATCATCTTCATAAATTTTATTGCAAGGTATCTCTCCACGTAAAATTTTAGCAAAAATATTATTGTCATCGTAGCTCATTTTTTCCTTTTTTCTAATTCTTCCATTACTTCTTCTATTTTCACATCATTAGCTTCTAAATACATCAATAAATGATAAAATACGTCAGCAGCTTCGTGTATTTTGTTTGTATTTTTTTCTATAGCTTCAATTAATTCATCAATTTCTTCCAAGACCTTAGCTTTACTCAGAGATTTGTCCGTAAGTAATTTATTTGTGTAAGAACCTTCAGCTGGATTTGTTTTTCTTTCTCTTGCAAGTTTAATTAGATTTTCTAATGTATTAAGCATATCAAATTCTAACAGGTATTCCTTTTGAATCCAGATATTCCTTTGCTTCTTTTACAGAGTGTTTACCGTAATGAAATATTGATGCTGCTAAAACCGCACTAGCATTTCCTAATTTAATTCCATCAACTAAATGATCTAAATTCCCTACTCCACCTGATGCAATGACGGGAATATTTACCTTGGAGGAAATTTTAGACATAAGTTCAATATCATAACCTGCTTGGGTGCCATCTCTATCCATTGATGTTACCAATAGCTCACCTGCTCCTCTACTTTCCATTTTTGATGCAAATTCTATTGCATCAATTCCAGTATTATTTCTTCCGCCATGTGTGAAAATTTCCCATTTATCATTATTTTTTTTAGCATCAATAGCCACAACAATGCATTGAGAACCAAATTTTTTTGAGCTTTCAACTACTACCTCTGAATTTTGAACTGCTGCAGTATTAATAGAAACTTTATCTGCTCCACAATTAAGTAATTTATTTATATCATCAACACTTCTAATACCTCCCCCAACTGTTAATGGAACAAAGCATTTTTTTGAAGTTTTCTCTACGACATCATAAATTGTATCTCTATTTTCATTTGATGCAGTGATATCTAAGAAACAAATTTCATCTGCTCCTCCGTCAGAATAAATTTTAGCCTGCTCAACTGGATCACCTGCATCCTGCAGATCAACAAAGTTAATTCCTTTTACAACACGGCCATTTTTAACATCTAAACAAGGTATTATTCTATTTTTAAGCATTTACTTCCTTAGCTAATTCATCCAATTTAATATCACCATCGTATATAGCTTTTCCAACTATAATACCTTCAATATTTTTATTATTTAATTCCTTAGCTTTTTTAATGTCATCTATTGATGAAACTCCACCTGATATAATCACTGGACAATTAGATGTATCAGCAACCTTAACTGTTTCTTCAAAATTAGGACTTAGCTTCATTCCATCTCTATTAATATCAGTATAAATCAGTCTACTTGCTCCATATTCGTTCACTTCTTTTAAGAAATCTAAAGTTAATTTATTAGAATTTTCTTTCCAACCAGAAACAGATAAATAGCCATCTTTAGCATCTAATCCTAGGGCAATTTGATTTTGAAATTTATCACATGCTTCTTTTAAAAAATTTTTATCTTTTATAGCAGCACTTCCTAAAATAACTTTTTCTACACCTGCATCAGTATATTTCTGAATACTTTCAAAATTTCTTACTCCTCCACCAATTTCAATTTTAAGATCAAATTTATTTACTATTTCATGAATAATATCCAAATTAACTGTTTCTCCTGTTAAAGCTCCATCTAAATCAACTATATGTAAGTTTTTAAAACCATGATCTTTATATTTTCGAGCCTGTTCTAATGGGGACATTTCATATTCGGTTTTGTTTTCAAAGTCTCCTTTGACTAACCTCACACACTTTTTATCCTTGATATCTATCGCTGGGAATATTTTCATTATAAATTTATAAAATTATCAATTATTTTAAGCCCGATTTTATCACTTTTCTCAGGGTGAAATTGCGTTCCAAAAATATTTTCTCTTTCAACCGAACAAACGATATTTGAAGAATAATCAGTTGTTGCTGAAATCACATTTTTATCTTCTGGAACAAATTCATAACTATGAACAAAATACATATGAGATTTATTTTCAATTCCTTTAAAAATTTTACTATTTTTCGTTATATTAATTTCATTCCATCCGATATGTGGAAGTTTGTATTTTCCATTTTGATTATTTATTTTTGATACCTTGCCTGAAATCCAACCAAGTCCTTTTGTTTCTATTTCTTCATAACCAATGTCTGCAAACATTTGTAAACCAACACAAATTCCTAGAATTGGTTTTTTATTACTTATTGCAAATTCGTTTAACGTATCTACTAAACCATTAAAATTATAAAGTGCATCAACACAACTTTTAAACGAACCCTGCCCTGGCAAAACTACTTTATCGGAAGATTTAACCTTGTTTAAATCTGAAGTTACTTCAATATTTACTTTATCTTTGGCAACTTCCTTAAATGAGTTTATTACCGAGCTTATATTGCCCGAATTATAATCAACAATAGTGACGTTCATTAAACTTATAATGAGCCTTTAGTTGATGGAATACTTTTTTTGCTTCTAGGATCCATCTCTAATGCCTCTCTTAATGATCTTGCTAATGCTTTATAACAAGACTCAATGATGTGGTGACTATTATCACCATAAATATTTTCAACATGCATTGTTATACCTGCGGCCTGTGAAAATGCCTGGAACCATTCCTTAAACAGTTCTGTGTCCATCTCACCAAGTTTCTCTACTTTTAATTTAACTTTCCAAATTAAATAAGGTCTATTTGAAACATCTATTGCTACCCTAGTTAAAGTTTCATCCATAGGAATAACTCTGTGTGCATATCTTTTGATACCTACAAATTTTTTTGCAGCTTTTTTTAAAGCTTCACCAATTGCAATTCCTGTATCTTCTGTTGTGTGGTGAAGATCAATATGAGTGTCTCCTTTTGCTTTAACTTTTAAATCTATTAATGAATGCTTTGACAGTTGTTCAAGCATATGATCTAAAAAACCTATTCCAGTATCAATCTGGTATTTACCTTTACCATCGATGTTTAATTCAACATTGATACTAGTTTCTTTTGTTTTTCGAGATACTTTTCCTTTTCTAGCCATATATTTTAAATGGTATACATACTTAATCCAACTATATCAATATTAGTGTAGAGACTTGAAGTATCAAAAATAGTTACCATTTATTAGTTATGACAACAATTGTGCTAATAAGAAAAAATAATGAAGTTGTAGTAGCTGGAGATGGGCAAGTAAGTATGGGTAATACTGTTGTCAAAAGTACAGCATCAAAGGTTAGAAAAATTGAAAAAAGAGATGTCGTTGCAGGATTTGCAGGATCAACTGCTGATGCATTAACTTTGTTTGAAAGATTAGAAGGAAAATTAGAAAAGCATGCTGGCAATTTATCGAGAGCTGCGGTTGAATTGGCAAAAGATTGGCGAACTGATAAATATTTAAGAAGGCTAGAAGCATTAATGGCTGTAGGTGATAAAAATAATAGTTATATAATTTCTGGAACTGGAGATGTTCTAGAACCTGAAGGTAATGTGATAGGAATAGGTTCTGGTGGAAATTATGCTTTAGCTGCAGGAAAAGTTTTAATGGAAGGTGATTTATCCGCAGAGGAAATTGCCAAAAAAGCAATTAAGATTGCAGCTGATATTTGTGTTTTTACAAATGAAAATGTTAAAATTGAGAAAATATAATGGATAATTCAAACGTAACACCTTTGCACCCTAAAGAAAAAACTCAGAAAGAAAAAGCTTCTCTAGTAAGTGCTCTTTCACCAAGAGAAATAGTTTCAGAATTAGATCGTTTTGTTGTAGGACAAAATAAAGCAAAAAAGGCTGTTGCTGTTGCATTAAGAAATAGATGGAGAAGACAGGCTTTAGAAGGTGAAATGAAAAATGAAGTTTTACCAAAAAATATTCTAATGATTGGACCAACAGGAGTTGGAAAAACAGAAATTTCTAGAAGACTCTCAAAACTAGCAGAGGCCCCTTTTGTTAAAGTTGAAGCAACAAGATTTACAGAAGTTGGTTATGTTGGAAGAGATGTTGAGCAAATTGTTAGAGATTTAATTGAAATTGCAATTGCAATGGAAAAAGTTAAGAAAAGAAAAGAAGTTTATGCACAAGCCCAAAAAGCTGCCGAAGAAAAAGTATTAGATGCTTTGGTAGGAAAAAAAGCAAGTCTAGCAACAAGAGAAAGTTTTAGAAAGAGACTAAGAAATGGTGACTTAGATGACAATGAAATAGAAATAGCAGTAAGCGACACAGGTTCAAACGGTGCATCTTTTGAGATCCCTGGAATGCCAGGCGCTAATGTTGGAATGATAAACATTGGGGAAATGATTGGTAAATCTATGGGCAACAAAGAGAAAAAGAAAAAAATGACAGTTAAAGAGTCACACGAAATTTTAATTAACGATGAATCAGACAAACTAATTGAACAAGATAAAATTGTTAAAGCCGCTAAACTATCAACAGAAAATAACGGTATAGTATTTTTAGATGAAATAGACAAAATTTCAGCAAGAACAGATAGGGTTGGTGGTGATGTATCTAGGGAAGGTGTACAAAGAGATTTATTACCCCTCATAGAGGGAACAACTGTAAATACAAAACATGGTCCAATTAAAACTGACCACATTTTATTTATTGCATCAGGCGCTTTTCAACTTGCAAAGCCATCTGATCTACTACCTGAATTACAAGGAAGATTACCAATAAGAGTTGAGTTAGAGGCCTTAACTAGTGAGGATTTTAAAAGAATATTAAAAGAACCAGATTATAGTTTAATCAAACAATATGTTGCTCTTTTAAAAACTGAAAATGTAGAGCTTGAGTTTTCTGATGATGGTATAAATACGATTGCTAACATTGCATCAGAAGTTAATGCAACGGTTGAAAATATTGGTGCCAGAAGATTACATACAATTATAGAAAAAATTTTAGATGATATTAGTTTTACAGCCACTGATAGAGCTGGAGAAAAAATTATAATAAATAAAGATTATATAAACAAGAACTTAGACAATTTAGTCAAAGATACAGATTTATCTAAATTTATTTTATAATTAGATATAACCGAGTTCTTTCATTTCAGAATGAAACATTTTTTCAATTTCTTTTGAAATTTTTTTATCTAATAAATTTTTGTAATTATTTTTAGGTCCAAGGTTAAAAAATTTTACATCTGGTTTCGATTGAATTTTTACATTCTCTGAAAATCCTTCAATTTCCTCTATTTTTTTTAGTTTTGAAAAAGAGTTAGAGCTTATAGCTGCATCAAATTTATTATCTGAAAATTTTAAATTTAATTTTTCCTCAAGATAATTTCTTATTTTTAAAAATTCATTTCTCTCATTATTTATTAAATTTTCATACTTTATTAATAAGAAATTTTTTTTAAAATTTTTCCATGAATTATAATGATTTTTCCAAGAGGAAATTAATGTAATAATATTGTTATCATTTTCATATTCGTACTTTTTGGAAAGATCTACTCCTATTATCCTTCCCTCATCAAAAAGAAATTCTTTAGCTTCCTCATAGTTTTTCTTTGAATAATAATTTAAAATTGAAGTTATTACATTTCTTGGGTCTCTCACGATATATATAACTCCAAAAGTATTTTCGTAATTAGTAAAACTATTTTTCCCAAAATTACACATCACATGGTGAGTTTTAAAAAATTTAATTTTATTATCTAAATTTAAAAAATCTTGAGAGGATATCCATTTCTTGGATAGCAATTTAATATTATCGAATTCATTCACCAAACCTCTAAAATGGGCTCTAAGTGGATATTGTGGAATAGACATTGAGTTTAAATTAGCTAAACCGTCTTCTCTATCCATTAATGAAGACAAAAAAGACCTTACCCAGGTATTTCCACTTTTTGGATATGAAGCCAACCAAACTATCATTTTACTAACTTTTCTTTAAATATATATAAAACGCTCCTGAACCACCATCTTCTATTTTTGCATCGGTTATTTCTCGAATTTTGCTCATTAGCAAATTATTATTTGAAATAAATTCAGGAACAGAATATTTCAATATACTTAGATCTTTAGATACATAAGGATTTTTTTCAACATTAGAATGAATACCCTTGCCTGTAACTATGATTAATTTACTAACTTTATCATCAAAAGCTTTTAAAATAAAATTTTGTATTTTTCTATTTGCTTCCTCTAATGTAAAACCATGAAGATCTATTGTTCTTGTTTTTTCATAATTATTTTTTTTTATTCTTAAATCTTTGTTTGAAACTTTGTCCTTACTAGAAATAAAATCTTGCCAATCTTTTTTATCTTTATCTGAAATTTTATAATTCAATTAAGTTAATATATTTACCAACTGCCAATTTGGATTTGCAGATGTAGTATCTCTAGAAAAAACCCAGGTGTCATAAATCTTTTTAATTTTTTCTGGATCCCCAGAGACAATCTTTTTTTCTTTATCTCTGATACAAGTGATTACTTCTGCTATAAAATCAACTGTAACATTTAGAATGTTTCCATTTTTTTTATGTTCTTTTATTTCAGCTTTATTTACTCCAATAAAAGTAATTTCTGCAACGTGCCCTCTTTTTGCTCTTTCTTTTAACGCATCATCAAATTTATTAAAAATATCCTTATTCAATAAAGGTTTGGCATTTGTTATTTTGTTATCGTTGTCGCTAAAATCAGTAATAATTGTTTCATAGGCAATTTTGGCACCTACCAAAAATTCTTTTTTAGCTTTATCATCAAATTTTTCATTTACTTTTTTATTCTGATCTACCTTAATTTTTTGTAACACTTCTTGAAATTGAGCTGGGGATTTTCCCTCATAGCCAGTTCTTTTACCAAGAATGCCCCTCAATCTTAAAAAAATAAACCCCGCAATCATTGCAAGTAGAATAATGTCGATGTACTCAAAACTGTAATTCATAATTAGATAGTAATTACTCTATTGATTAATTTCAACCAGCAATTTAGATTAAGGACAAATGAACCCAATATTATTTTCAATCATTTTTATACCTGTTGTAGAAATTTACCTTTTTATTAAAATAGGAGCTCAAATTGGAGCATTAACGACTATTTTGTTAATCTTTATTACAGCTATTCTTGGTGTGTATTATGCTCGATATGAGGGATTAAACACTTTGAAGGCTGGTTTCACTCAATTAAGTAAACATCAAACTCCAGCCTATGAAGTAATATCAGGAGCTACTATTGCATTTGCTGCTTTACTTTTAATTATTCCAGGTTTTGCAACAGATGTGTTAGGATTTTTTTTGATATTTCCGATTACCAGAAAAATTATTTTAAATAAATTTTCAAAAAAGTTAAAAAAAAAAAATACGAAAAATAATTTTATTGATGGAGAATTTGAAGATATAGATGATCGAGATGTCAAATAAATACGAAATATTAGGAAAATACATTAAAGATCTTTCAAGTGAAACACCAGACGTGGAAACCTATTTGTTTGTTAGAGACAGTATTAATAAATATCAATTAGGAATTGATATAAACTCTAAAGCTTTAAAAAATAAAATGATAGAAATAAACACAAAATTTAAATTTGAGGACAAACAAGAAAATAAAAAAAAATCATATTTTGAAATAATCTATTCAACTGTAATCAAACTTCATGATGAAATAAAGGATAAGAAAGAATTAGAAAAGATCATTTTATGTGATGTTCAAACAGAAATATATCCAGATTTAGAAAAAGCTCTTTTAGATTTGTTGCATAATTCAGGCTATCCAGGAATAAAATTTGAAAAAAAAGTTGATTTTGAAAATTTATACAAACAAAAATTTAATTAAAAATAATTTTTCTTTAAATAAGTTTTTAAATATTCTTTGTGTTTTTCTAGTTCTTCATTTGAAGGTAAAATTACTTTTTTATAATATTCAATTTTTAAACTTTGATTTTTCTCTGCCTCCAAATTATCTTTTAAATCTAATGATGGTTCTTTTTGATCAATTAAATTAATATAAACTTTTGTTAATAAATCACAGTCTATTAATGCAGTGTGATGTATTCTTCTAGAATTATCTATTCTAAATCTTTTACACAAAGCATCCAAACTAATTTGAGAACCTGGATACTTATTTCTTGCTAATGTTAATGTATCAATAATTTCATTTTGTATTTTATTTTTTCCAAACAATTGTAATTCATTGTTTAAATGAGATATATCAAATTCTGCATTATGGATAACAAGTCTTTTATCTTTAATAAATTTCAAAAAATCATCTACCACTTCGCTAAATTTTTTTTGCTTTGATAGAAATTCATCAGAATAACCGTGTACTTCAAAAGCTTTTTGAGAAACTTTTCTTTCAGGATTGAGATAGCAATGAAATTTATTTTGAGTAGGGATTAAATTATCTAATTCTATACAACCTATTTCTACAATTCTATGGCCATCTTTTACAGATATTCCGGTTGTTTCTGTATCTAAAACTATTTCTCGCATTTAAGAAATTTCTTTTAAAATTTTTTTAATCTCTTTTTTAACAGGGTTTTCTTTAAAAGTATTTTTAATTATAAAGTGTGCCTTTTTCTTCTTATAATTTGGGTTAAATTGTATTTTTCTAAACATATTTATTATTTTAATATTAAAATTTGATCTTTTAGCAATTTTTTTATCAATATCTTTTTTTTTAGATTCAACAAAAATTAAGACATCATTTTGATTAAAAATTTTATTCTCAATTAATAATGGAATATCTAAAATAACAAATTTTTTATTTTTATTTTTTATTAAAAATATTCTTAATTTTTCTCTAATTTCTTTATGCACAATATTAATTATTTTTTTAAGATTATTTTTGTTTTTTAATATTGCTTTTGTAATTTCGTTCTTATCTACAGGAAAGGTATTGATATATTTGGGTAATTTTTTTTTTAGTTTTAAATAAATCTTTCTGTCTTTTTTATATAATTTTGATACCTCATGATCTGCATTAAAAACTGGATATCCAAAATTATTAGCTACGAACGTCTTTCCAGACCCAATATCGCCAACTATACCTATTCTAATCATTATTTAATAATTTAAGAATTTTGTCATCTACACTCGGCTCTAGGCCGTGCCACAATTTAAATGCTTCAAAAGCTTGATAAATAAACATAAATTTACCATTTTCTGTTTGATTCCCTAATTTTTTTCCATCTTTTAAAAAATTAGTTTCACCAGGATTATAAATAACATCGTAAAACAACTTTCCATCACCAATATTTGGGGTGTTTAAATCGATAGTCTCATTATTTAAACCTAAACTGGTAGCATTAATTATTATATCAAACTCAGGTATTTCACCCCAACTCACAATATTTATTTTATTAAATTGAGATTTTAAATTTTCGGCTTTTTTATAAGTTCTATTGCTTACGGTTATTTTGGATGCTCCCATTTTATTTAAAGCAAAAATAATTGATGGGACAACTCCACCAGCGCCTAAAATTAAAATTTTTTTATCTTTAACATTATAATTCAGATTATTTATTGCCTTTTGAAAACCAATAATATCCGTATTGTGACCAATTAAATTACCATTATGAAAACTAATTGTATTTACTGATTGCGTTTGTTCTGCCTCTGAGCTTAGTTTATCTAAGAAGGGAATTACAGTTTTTTTAAATGGAACGGTAACATTACAGCCATTTATTTCTTGATTTTTCATTTTAAGAATGAAATTTTCAATTTCATTTTCTTCAAGTTTAATTTTTTCATAAATTGCATTAATATTTTTTTGTTTTAACCAAAAGTTATGCAGTTTTGGAGACAAAGAATGATTAATCGGGTTTCCAATTACAAAATATTTTTTCATTTATGTAAATTTAAATATTCTTTGATTTTTTTTATAGGTAAACCCATTATTGTATCTTCATCTCCTTCTATGCTGCTGAACAAATTTCTACCCTCCCTCTCAATTTGATAGACATTATAAGCATAAAGATTTTCATCAGATATTTTAGATAAATATTCCGACAATTCTGGATCTGAAAAATTTTTCATTGTTAAAGTTGCTTTATCAGTATAGTTCCAAATCATTGAGCCATTTTTTGAAATACAAACAGAACTTATCAAAAAGTGTGATTTTCCGTTAAGTTTCTTTAATATTGTCATTGCCTCTTGCCTGCTCTCAGGTTTTGAAATTAACTCTCCATTTAAATCGATGACACTATCTGCGCCAAGTACTATTTTGTCTTGAATTTTGGCACTAACTTTATTTGCTTTTAATTCTGCTAAATTTTTTGAAATAATTTCTGGACTGGCATTTTCTTTAAGTAAAGATAATTTTACAATATCTTCATCAACGTTCGAGGGTTCTACGGCGCTTTTTATATTATTTTTATCTAAAATATCTTTTCTGATTTTGCTTTTAGAAGCTAGAATAATTTTACTTAGCATTGTTTAGGAATATTTCGTGTATTTTAATTATAGAAGCAGCGGTTTCCTCAACAGATTTTCTTGTTACATCAATCAAAGGCCATTTGTATTTTTGGAATGTTTTTTTTGCTTGTAGAACTTCTTTTTTTATACTCTCTAAATTAGTATAATCTATACTTTCGGTTTCTTTTAAAGAATTCATTCTATTTTTTCTTAGATCTGCCAGTCTTTCAGGTTCAGTGCTTAATCCAACAACACAAGTCATATGAGGATTTTGTTTAAGTTTTTCTGGCAGAGAATTTTCGTTTACCAAAGGAATATTTGAAGTTTTAAAGCCTTTGTTGGCGAGATAAATGGATGTTGGTGTTTTGCTGGTTCTACTAACACCAACAAGAATAATATCTGATTTTTCAACCTCGCTGATTAGATTACCGTCATCATGATTCATAGTAAATTGAATTGCTTCAATCCTATCATAATATTCATCGTTCAAAACATGTTGTCCGCTTGGTTCGTGTGTCGCTTTTTGATTAAGAATTTTAGAAAAATTTAAAATTAAATTACCCAATACTCCAAAACATGGTATCTCTTTTTTTTCACTTTCGTTTGCTAAATATTTGGCAAGATTATTTTCCACGATAGTATATAAAATTATTGAATTTTCATATTTTTTTGCGTCTTCCAAAATTTTTAAAATTTGATTTTCTGTTCTTGTAAAAGAATAAGAATGAACTTTGTATTCTATGTTTAAAAATTGTGCCTTGAGAGCTAAAAATATCCTATCTAAGGTTTCTCCGGTTGAATCTGATATTAAATAAATTTGATATGTATTGCTCATGAAAAAATTGTTAATAAATTTGTATTATTTTAATTAAATTATACAATTTTAAATTTTCCTAATAACGCTTGTAAAACTAGGTTTTTATTAACAATAATAATAAATAGGCAAAAACTATCCACAAAAATTAAAATAATTAAAAAAGCTTCATTTTAAACAATTTTAATCATGAAACATGTTAGTAAATAGTGAATATAATGTTTATAAAAAATAATCACCTTTATTCACAAGATATATTAATACTACAATAATTTAAAAGAATTTTATATGAGACCTTTAAACAAAGTAATTACTAACAAGGATACTTCATTTAAACCTATATGGATAATGAGACAAGCAGGTCGATATTTACCTGAATTTAGAGAAATTAGAAAAAATAATCCTGATTTTATTAATCTATGTTTAAATGACAACTTGTCTTCAGAAATAACATTACAACCATTAAAAAGGTTCGATATTGATGCTGCAATAATTTTCTCAGATATTTTAATGTTACCTTATGGTCTAGGTCAAAAAGTAAAATTTGAGAAAAATTTTGGTCCGAAATTAGATAAATTAAACTTAAATGATTTAACAAAGATTGATGAAATAGATTTTGTTGAAAAAATATATCCTGTTTATAAAGCAATTAAAAAAGTAAGTACTGATCCAATTTTAAAAAATAAAAATACTATTGGATTTGTAGGCGCACCATGGACATTATTAGTTTATATGATTAATCTTAAATCTCCTAAAAAAGATTTAAGTAAAAATTTTTTTCAAGATGAATTTTTAATCAATAGGACTTTGCTTGTAATCGAAAATTTTTTAAAAGTTCATATTAAAAACCAAATAGAAAATGGAGCAAATGTTATTCAAATTTTTGATAGTTGGGCTGGTTTATTAGAATTAAAAGACCTCCCAAACTATATTTACACTCCTACTTTGAATTTAGTGGAATATGTTAAATCTTTAAATGTACCAGTAATATGCTTTCCAAGAGAAATTAAAGATTATAAAGAATTTTGTGAAATTGTTAAACCTGACGCAATAAGTATTGACTATAATGTTGATCCTAAAAAAATACTTAATGAAATAAAAATTCCTATTCAAGGGGGCTTAGATCCCAAAGTTCTTTTAACAAATTATGAAAATTTAAAAAAAGAAACTTATAAGTATTTAGAAATTTTTAAAGATCATCCATATATTTTTAATTTAGGACATGGTATTCTTCCTGAAACTAAACCAGAAATGGTCGCAAATTTAATTAAACTAGTGAAAAATAATTAAATTATGGATCCAAATCATCCACCAATAAAATATGGAAAAACAGGGGTGCTCATAATTAATTTAGGTACGCCAGATTCAACTAGTTGGTTTGATATCAGAAAGTATTTAAAGGAATTTCTCTCAGACAAGAGGGTTATAGAGGTAAACCCAATAATTTGGCAATTGATACTTAATTTATTTATTTTAACATTTAGACCCTCCAAGACCGCTAAGGCTTATAAAGAAATTTGGATGAGAAACGAAAATATGTCCCCACTTCTTTATTATACAAAAAAACAAAGTGAAAAAACTTCTCAGTTATTACAAAAAGAAGATATCGTTTTGGATTTTGCAATGAGATATGGGAATCCAAGTATAAAAAGTAAAATACATAAATTACATGAGATGGGCTGTGAAAATTTAGTAATCCTTCCCTTGTATCCTCAATATGCAGCAGCGACAACGGCTACGGTCTGTGACGAAGTTTATAGAACATTAATGAAAATGAGATGGCAACCTTCTTTAAAAATAATTCCACATTATGAATCTAATACCCTTTATATTAATGCATTAGTTAATTCGATAAAAATTAAAATTAACGAGATAGATTGGAAACCAGATTTAATTCTAGCTTCATACCACGGCATACCAAAAAAATATTTTGATAAAGGAGATCCCTATCATTGCTATTGCCATAAAACAACAAGACTTATATCAGAAAAGTTTACTTCAATTAAAATTAAAACCACTTTTCAGTCACGATTTGGTCCACAAGAATGGCTTCAACCATATACTGATAAAACTTTAGAAAGTTTACCGAAAGAAGGAATTAAGAATGTTCTTACAATTTGCCCAGGTTTTTCATCTGATTGTGTAGAAACATTAGAAGAAATATTAATTCAAGGGAAGGAAAGTTTTATAAATGCTGGAGGGTTAAATTTTGACATGGTTCCGTGTCTAAATGACAATGACGACCATATATTTCTGATAAAGTCTTTAATTGAAAACAACCTTTGATAAATGAATATATATTTACTATTTAAATCTTTACATTTAATAGCGGTCGTTTCATGGATGGCTGGTCTTTTATATTTACCAAGAATTTTTGTTTACCACGTTGAGAATAAAGAAAAAAAGGAAGCTACCAACATATTTGAAGTGATGGAGAGAAAATTATTCTTTTATATTATGCGTCCTGCAATGATATTTACTTGGGTATTCGGATTAGTTTTGATTTACTTAAATGGAATAGAAATTTTTACACAACTGTGGTTTCAAATAAAGATCGTTTTGGTAATTTTACTATCAGCCTATAATGATTTTTTGGGAAAATGTTTAATTAGTTTGAAAAATTCTACAAACACGAAAACTGCAAAATTCTTTAGAATTATTAATGAAATACCAACCGTAATTTTAATTATTGTTGTATTTTTAGCAATTTTTAAGCCAATCTAGGGTTGAAAAAACATTTGTAGTATATATATTGTAAATATTGATAAGTCCTTATCATACATTTAACCATGAACATTCAAGAATTAAAACTTAAATCATCTGAACAGCTTATTACACAAGCAGAAGAGCTTGGTATTGAAAATGCTAGCACATTAAGGAAGCAGGAAATTCTTTTTGCTATTCTGAAAAAAGTTGCAGAAAAGGAAGAGATAACTGGTGTAGGTGTTTTGCAGCTTTTGCAAGACGGGTTTGGTTTTCTTAGAGCAATGGAGTCTAATTATCTTCCAGGACCAGATGATATTTATGTAAGTCCAAGCCAAATAAGAAAATTTGGTTTAAGGACAGGGGATACAGTTGAAGGACCAGTTAGAGCCCCCAAAGAGGGCGAGAGATACTTTGCATTACTACAAGTGAGCAAAATTAATTTTGAAGAGCCAGAAAAAGCAAGACATAAAATTGCATTTGATAACTTAACGCCATTATATCCAGACAAACAATTAGTAATGGAAGTTGAAAAAACTAAGGTAGAAAAAAAACCAGACCTTACTCCGAGATTAATTGATCTTGTTAGTCCAATCGGTAAAGGTCAAAGATCAATAATTATATCACCACCTAAAGCTGGGAAAACTATGATTTTACAAAGTATTGCAAACTCAATAGCTAAAAATTATCCAGAGTGTTATCTTATAGTCTTATTGATTGATGAACGTCCAGAGGAAGTCACAGACATGCAAAGGACCGTAAAAGGTGAAGTAATTAGCTCTACTTTTGATGAACCTGCTCAAAGACATGTCGCTGTTGCCGAAATGGTCATAGAAAAAGCAAAAAGATTAACAGAACATAAAAAAGATGTAGTGATCTTACTAGATTCAATAACAAGATTAGGAAGAGCTTATAATGCTGTAATACCAAGCTCAGGAAAAGTTTTAACAGGGGGTGTAGATGCAAATGCACTTCAGAGACCAAAAAGATTTTTTGGTGCAGCAAGAAATATTGAAGAAGGTGGGTCATTAACCATTATTTCTACTGCCTTGATTGATACCGGAAGTAGAATGGATGAAGTTATTTTTGAAGAATTTAAAGGAACAGGTA
Source organism: uncultured Pelagibacteraceae bacterium (assembly GCA_902588855.1). Classification (GTDB taxonomy): domain Bacteria; phylum Pseudomonadota; class Alphaproteobacteria; order Pelagibacterales; family Pelagibacteraceae; genus Pelagibacter. The sequence continues at coordinate 29,461 of CACIQS010000008.1, forward strand.
ATAGTGAAACTGTTTTAGATAGAAAAATTGCAGATAAAAGAATTTATCCTGCAATTGATATAACAAAGTCTGGAACAAGAAGAGAAGAACTCTTGTTTGATAAAAATGATTTACAGAAAATGAACGTATTAAGAAGAATAATCGCTCCAATGGGGACTATGGACGCAATAGAGTTTATAAATTCAAAATTAAAAGATACTAAAAATAATGCTGAGTTTTTCAATTCAATGAATAAACCAGCTTAATTAAAGATAATTTAATTCTAACATTTCTTTCTCAAATTCTTTCTCTATTTTTCTCGATATTTCTTCATCTAATAAATTGCGCCAATTATTTTTAGGGCCCAGATTAAAAAATGATATAGGTTGATCCTTTGAAATTGGAGCTTCTATAAACCCATAAGATTGTTCTTTTTTTTTTAAATTATCAAAACTACTTTTTTTTATTGAATCTAAAATTTTTGTTTTTTCAAATTTTTTATTTATTAAATTCTCTAAATATTTTGTAATTTTTTCAAATTCTAACTCAGGGAAATTAATTAAATTTTCATATTTTATTAATAGATAATTTTTATCCATTTTTTTCCAAGAATTAAAATGATTTTTCCAAGATGATATAATATGAGGCAAATCTACTTCTTTTTCAGAATTTTTGGTTCCAATTACTTTTCTGTCATCTAATAAAAATTTTAAGGCATTATCGTAATTTTTAAAATTATAATGATTTTTTAATGATGTAATTACATTTCTTGGATCTCTTACTATATAAATTACACCAAGTGTAGTTTGAGTGTCTGTAAATTTATAATTTCCATTTCGCCAGAAAGCGTGGTGTGTTTTTAAAAAAATTGTTTGATTTGATAGATTTAATTTTGACTGAGCATTTACACAATGTTTTGAAAATTCATTTATGTCATCCATATTCTTTGTGATATCTTTAAAATGTTTCCTATTGGGGAATTGGCCAATAGACAAATTGTTTATGTCGGACTCGTTGTTATCTGTATAAAATAACGAATTTAAAAATACCCTAATCCACGTATTGCCACTTTTTGGATAAGAGGCTAGCCAAATTATCATTAAAAAATTATATAATTAAGAATAATACAAAGCTATAATTACTATTTATGACTATTTATGCTTTATCATCAGGACCTGGTATTTCAGGTGTAGCAGTTATAAGAATTTCAGGCAGTAAAACTTCCGAAATTTTAGTTAATCTTACCGGAAAGGAGATCCCAAAGCCAAGAGTGGCAACGTTGAGAAAGATAAATAAAATCAACACTTCTGAGCTCATTGATGAAGCTATAATATTGTGGTTTCCTGGTCCTCAGAGCTATACAGGCGAAGATATGGCCGAGATACAAGTTCATGGCAGCAAAGCTGTTGTGGATGCCCTCCACTCTTCTATTTCGAGTGTAGAAGATTGTAGATTAGCGGAGCCAGGTGAATTTACTAAGCTTGCATTCCAAAATGGAAAAATAAATTTATTAGAAGCTGAAAGTATCGCTGATTTAATTTCATCAGAAACAGAAATTCAAAGACAACAAGCAATTAAAATTATGAATGGAAAATCTGCTGATCAATTCAATTTTTTAAGAGAAAAACTTTTAAAAATTTTGTCTCATGTTGAAGCTAAAATTGATTTTCCGGATGAAGGTTTGCCAAACAATATTTTGAATGAAATCAAAAATGATTCAAATGAAGTTATCCAAAAAATTGAAAAGATCTTAAATGATCAAAAAGTTGGAGAAAGAATTAGAGAAGGTTTTAAGATCGCAATTCTTGGACCTACTAATGCAGGGAAATCTAGTTTAATAAATCATTTATCAAATAGAGATGTTGCAATTGTTTCTGAAATAGCTGGTACTACGAGAGATGTTATAGAAACTCATCTTAGTATAGATGGCTATCCCGTAATAATATCTGATACCGCAGGAATAAGAGAATCTAAAAATGAGATAGAAAAAAAAGGTATTAAATTATCTTTAAATAGAGCTGAAGAAGCAGATTTAAAGCTTGTCGTGGTAGATGCAAAAAGCCTTGATTTTACTGATGTTTTGAAGGGTTTATTAGATGAAAATGCAATTTTAGTTATAAATAAGTCTGATCTTTTAGAAAAAGAAATTGATTCAGAAATTAAAAATATAAATCATGTTTTAATCTCAATTAAAGATAATAAAAATATTGATGAACTAATTTCAAAAATAAAAAATAATTTAAAAAGTAAATTTATAAATAGTGATGATATTTTAATTACCAGAGAAAGACACAGACAACATTTGGAACAGTGTCTAGACCATTTGAATAACTTTAATCAAAAAAAAGAAATAGAAGATTTTGATAAGGCAGCAGAAGATTTAAGATTAGCTACTAGAAATTTGGGTATGATCGTTGGAAAAGTCGATGTAGAGGAGATATTAGGTAGTATTTTCAATGATTTTTGCATCGGTAAGTAATCCCCGATTTTCCTTGTTTTTTAGACATTTTTTATCCAAAACTATTGATAATTAACGCTTATTTACAAAAAATTAAGCCTATCTTGTAAATTATGTATTCACATATAAATTCAACCCATGAAAAATGATTTGTCATTTGATGTAGTTGTAATTGGTGGAGGTCATGCAGGATGTGAGGCAGCTGCTGCTTCTGCTCGACTAGGAGTTAACACTGCCCTATTCACTCATAAAATAGAAACTATTGGCGAGATGTCATGTAACCCTGCAATTGGTGGTTTGGGTAAAGGTCATTTAGTTCGAGAAATAGATGCACTTGACGGTGTTATGGGAGATGTCGCAGATAAATCAGGTATACAATTTAGATTATTAAATAGAAGTAGAGGTCCAGCTGTACGTGGACCTAGAACTCAATCAGATAGAGCACTTTACCGTAAATTTATGCAAGAAAAACTTATAAACTACTGTAATTTAATTATTTTTTCAGATCCTGTAATAAAGTTTATTTTTAATAATAATGCCATAAGTGGTTTTGAAACAAAAGGAGGTAAAAAGGTATCATGTAACAAGTTAATACTAACAACAGGAACTTTTTTAAATGGTTTGATACATATTGGTGATGAAAGAACACCAGCAGGTAGGTATGATGAAAAACCATCAACAGGTTTAAGTGAACAATTAGCAAAACATGATTTTAAAATTGGAAGATTAAAAACCGGAACCCCCCCAAGATTAGATGCAAGAACGATAAATTTTGAAAACCTTGAAGAACAATTTGCAGATGATGATCCTTATTTTTTTTCTTTCCTAACTAAAAAAAATTTAAACAAACAAGTGTCATGTCGAATGACTTATACCAATGAGAAGGTTCATAAAATCATAGAAAAAAATTTATCTAAAAGTGCAATGTACTCAGGTAATATAAAAGGAGTAGGTCCAAGATATTGTCCATCTATAGAAGATAAGATAGTAAAATTTGCAGATAAAGTTCGTCATCAGATTTTTTTAGAGCCAGAAGGGCTTAATGATCACACAATTTACCCAAATGGGATCTCTACCTCGCTCCCAGCTGAAGTACAAGAAGAAATATGTAATAATATCAATGGTTTAAATAATGTTACTATTATAAGACCTGGATATGCTATAGAATATGACTATATAGATCCACGTGAACTATTTTTGACTCTTGAAACTAAGAAGATCAGCAATCTTTATCTTGCTGGGCAGATTAACGGAACAACAGGGTATGAAGAGGCAGCTGCTCAAGGCCTTATAGCCGGTATAAATGCAGCTTTATCTGTTAAAAATTCTGAGCCTTTTATCCTTGATAGATCCGATGCCTACATTGGAGTAATGATTGATGATTTAGTTACTAAGGGAGTTGCGGAACCATACCGTATGTTTACATCAAGAGCAGAATATCGATTAAGTTTGAGAGCAGACAATGCTGATCAAAGATTAACAGCAAAGGGAATAGAAATAGGGTTAATTGGAGAGGAAAGAAAAGCTTTATATTTGGATAAATTTGACAAAATTGGAAAAATTAATTTAATAATGAATAAATATAGTATTTCACCATCTAAAGCAGAAAAATTTGGGATAAAAATAGCGAAAGATGGAATATTGAGGTCTTCAAATGAGGTGCTAACTCAAAAAGACGTAAATATGAGTAAAATTAGGGAAATATGGCCTGAAATACCCTATTTTAGTAAAGAAATTGATGAACAAGTAGAAATTAATGCTCATTACAGGGGATATTTAAAGAAGCAAAAAGCAGATATTTTAGCATTTAAGAGGGATGAGAACTTAATTATTCCTGATAAAATTAATTATGATAGGCTTTCAGGTTTGTCTAATGAGGTTAAAGCTAAATTTAAAGAAATTAAGCCTAAAACTATGGGTCAAGCATTAAGAATTGATGGAATAACCCCAGCAGCTGTATATATTTTGTTGTCACACGTAAAAAGAAAGTCTATTAAGCATATAGCTTAATGGATCAAGAAATTTTAAATTCTTACTATAGACTTATTGACCTAA
>CACIQS010000009.1 GCA_902588855.1 uncultured Pelagibacteraceae bacterium
TACATTTTTGGGACAATTTGTCGAAAACAGATAAAATTAAAAAATTATCAATATTTTTAGAAGATTTTAATAATATTGAGGATTTGCTTAAATATTTTGAGGAATTTAACTCAAATTTATCAAAAAAAACTTTGAATTCTTATTTAAAAAGTGTAAGTAACCCATAATTATGGCTGTTCCAAAACGAAAACAAACCCCTTCCAGAACTGGAATGAGAAGGGCACAAACAATGAAATTTTCAACTAAAAATATAGTTGAGGATAAAAAATCAGGTGAATACAGACTTTCTCATCATCTAGATTTAAAAACAGGTATGTATAAGGGTAGACAAGTTTTAGACCCAAAAGAATAGTATACTTATATTAATGTCCGTAAAAATTAAAATTGCAGTTGATGCAATGGGTGGTGACGGTTCACCAAAAAAAGTTATTGATGGTATTATTCACAACAATCAATCAAATAAAAACAATTTTTATAAAATTTTTGGAGATAAAAATAAAATTTCTCCTTTAATAGAGAATAAAATTAATAAAGAATTCTATGAAATTTTTCATACAGAAAATGCGATAAAAAGTACAGACAGTCCTTTAGAAGGTGCAAAAAGAGGCAAGGATACAAGCATGTGGCTTGCTATTCAAAGTGTTAAAGAAAAGCAGGCTGATATAGTAATATCTGCTGGTAATACCGGTGCTCTATTAGTTGTATCAAAACTAAATCTTAAAATGATTGAAAACATAGATAAACCAGCTCTGTCAGCACTTTGGCCAAATAAAAAAGGTATGAGTGTTGTGTTAGATCTAGGGGCTAATATTGAATGTAGTGCAAAAAATCTGAGTGATTTTTCTTCAATGGGAGCTGCACTTTATAACTCGTTATATCCAGATGAAATAGCCAACGTTGCTTTGTTGAATATTGGTTCAGAAGAATTAAAGGGTAATGAAGTAATAAAGGAAACATATCAAATTCTTAATGATAAAAAATCTGTAAATTTTAATTTCTCAGGTTACATAGAAGGTAATCACTTAATGGATGGTGAAGTTGATGTAATTGTATCTGATGGATTTACAGGAAACACAGTTTAAACAAATCAAGCCAAAAATTCTTAATTCCAACAGAAGATATTATGATGAAAAAAATATTGATCTTCTTAAGAAGATTAAATTTTTGCTTAAAGATCAAGGAATGACAATTAACGGAGTTAAAAAGATCCTTGATAATGAAGATACTTTAAAGCTTGACGAAATGGCAGATAAATCTATAAAAGCTGAAAAATTAAAAAACAAGTTAACTAAAATATCAAATATTTTAAAAACACTGAAATAAATGGCAAAAAAAACACACGTAAAAGTTAGAATGGTACCTGAAGCTAAACCAGATAGTCCTTTCTTTTATTATGTAAAAAAACCAGCAGGTGGTGAAAAAGCGAAAGTAAAATTATCTGCAAAAAAATATAACCCTGATACAAGAAAACACGAAATGTTTGTAGAGAAAAAACTTCCGCCTCACAGTAAGTAAATTATTTTTTTTTAAAATTTCTTCTTTCGTAATCAATATAAGACCAAATCATATTTTTCCAAATACGATTAGTTATCTTTGGATCAATGCCTTGTTTTAAAGATTTTGCTTTAATTTTTTTTAATATAAAATTAATTCTTTTCTTATCTACGATTTCTTTTTTAAATTCTTTAAGCTTTAAAACTTCTTCAACTAGTTTTGTTCTATATTTTATAAGAGATAATAGTTTATTGTCTAATTTATCTAGCTTAATTCTTATTAAATCTAGTTTTTTTTTATTATTTGGCGACATTTAATTTATTGGAATACTTAATAATTATTATATTTATCTGAGCATGTACAGCGAGAATAATCATTTAAATAATCAACTTAAATTGTGGATGCTATCATTGTTAGTTTTAGTTTCTCTAATAATATTGGTTGGAGGTTTAACAAGATTAACTGACTCTGGCCTATCAATTACCACATGGGAATTGTTTGTTGGTTTTTTTCCACCTTTTTCAAATGAAAAATGGTTAGAGTACTTTAGTTTGTATAAAACAATTCCTGAGTACAGCCAACAAAACTACAATATGACTTTAGATGAATTTAAAGTAATATTTTGGTGGGAGTGGGGACACAGACAGTTGGGTAGAATAATTGGTTTAGCAGTTTTGCTTCCAATGATTTATTTTTCAATTAAACAAGGAATTTGGATTATTAAAAAATATGGACTTATTTTTTTATTAGTTTGTTTTCAAGGATTTTTGGGTTGGTACATGGTATCAAGTGGATTAGTTGAAAGAATTGATGTTAGTCATTATAGGCTAGCAGTACATTTAGTTACAGCTTTTATAATTTTATCAATAGTGTACTGGCAATTTTTAAAATTATCCTTTTCTGTAAATAAGACCATTTCTATAGATCTGTATATTGTAAAAATATTTTTATTTTTTATATTTTTGCAATTAATTATAGGTGCCTTTGTATCTGGTATGGATGCTGGTAAAATTTATAATACTTGGCCGTTGATGGGCGTTAGCTATTTTCCTGATGATAGTAGTTTTATAGAGTTTTTAAATTTAAAAGTTTTTGATAATCCATCTATTGTTCAATTTATTCATAGAAATTTAGCTTACTTAATTATTTTTATTTACGCTTTAATCCTCTTGAAGGTAATAAATACTGGAAACAAAAAATTATATAAACCTATTATTGTAATTGGTTTGACTTTGGTATTTCAAATTTTTCTTGGTGTGTTAACTATTTTATCTGGAGTAAAAATGTTATTTGCATCATTACACCAGATAAATTCTATTTTGATAATACTTTCAACTTTGTATTTTATATTTATTTCTCAATATAAAAAGAGAGATTAATTAGTTATTATTTATAGGCATATAAATATAATTAACTAACTGCTTTTAAGTTACCTTTTGATGATTTATCTAAAGCTTGGTCTAAATCATCAATGATATCATCAATATGTTCCAAACCAATACAAAGTCTAACATAACCAGGAGTTACACCAGAGGCAGCTAATTCATCCTCATTTAATTGACTATGTGTAGTTGTTGCAGGATGAATTGCCAAACTTCTAGCATCACCTATATTTGCAACGTGGTAGAACATTTTTAAAGCTTCAATGAACTTTTTACCAGCTTCAATACCACCAGCTAATTCAATACCAACCAAAGCACCATTACCATTTTTTAGATATTTTTCTGCTCGACTTGATATCTCTTCACTATGTTCAGTAGCATATATTACTCTCTCAACAGCTTTATGATTTTTTAAGTAATCAACTACTTTTGCAGCATTATCGCAATGTTGTTTCATTCTTAAAGCAACTGTTTCAAGCCCTTGTATAACACCAAATGCATTATCTGGAGAAAGTGCTGATCCCAAATCTCTTAACAAGGTTACTCTTGCCCTTACTGCAAAAGCAACATTTGCTCCTGTTAATTCAGGCACAGCTTTACCCCATACAACTCCTCCATAACTTGCATCAGGTTCATTAAATAGTGGTTGTCTTTTTGGATCTGCTGTCCAATCAAAATTACCGCCATCGATTAGCGCACCTCCAACTACTGTTCCATGACCTGCTATATATTTTGTTAAAGAATAAACGACTACAGCAGCACCATGTTCGATTGGTTTACAAATTACTGGTGCAGCAGTGTTATCTAAAATTAAAGGAATGTTATATTTTCTACCTATATCCGACACTTCTTTAATTGGAAAAACTCTTAAATATGGATTTGGTAACGTCTCTCCATAAATAGCTCTAGTTTTATCATCTATAACTTTTTCAAAGTTTTTCGGATCAGAAGGATCAGCGTATCTTACTTCTATACCAAGCTTACTTAAAGTATGTGTAAACAATGAAACTGTTCCACCATAAAGATCTGTTGAACTAATAATATTATCTCCAGCTTGAGCAACGTTTAATATTGCAAAAGTGGAAGCAGTTTGTCCAGATGCTACAGTTAAACTCGCAAGACCACCTTCAAGAGCAGCGATTCTTTTTTCCAACACATCATTTGTTGGATTCATTATTCTTGTATAGATATTTCCAAACTCTTTTAACGCAAATAAATTAGCCGCATGTTCAGTGTTGTTAAATTGATATGAAGTTGTTCTATAAATAGGAACTGCTACTGAATTTGTAGCTGGATCACTTCTATAATCACCACCATGTATGGCAATAGTTTCTGGATTATTTCTCTTTGTACTCATTTTTACTCCTTTTTTAGTGCTTTTGCTTTATGCAAGGCGCACAATACAGTTCAAATGCCTACCGATTAAAATTTTATGAAATTCCATTTTAGCAGTTTTATGCCCGCAATAGGATCAAATCGGCAATAGATTTTTAGCATATTAGTTATGTTTTACAAGTTAAATATAAAATTGACTTTGAATAATTTAATAGTATTAATCCTCGCACAATGACAAAATTCACAAAAAAAGATCAAGTTACATCGTCTTGGTACGAGATAGACGCAAAAAATGCAGTTGTTGGAAGATTAGCTACAGTTGTATCTAATATAATTAGAGGTAAAAACAAGACTACTTACACACCACATATGGATGATGGTGATTTTGTTGTAGTAAAAAATATCGAACAAGCCAAATTTACTGGTAAGAAATTTCAAAATAAAAAGTACTATAGACACACTGGTCACCCTGGTGGAATAAAAGTTACAACTCCAGAAAAACTTCATGAAAAAAAACCTGGAGAAACTTTAAAGATGGCAGTTAAAAGAATGTTACCAGGTGGTGTTTTAGGAAGAAAACAATTAACAAAACTAAAAATTTACTCTGGAAGTGAGCATCCTCATGCTGCACAAAATCCAAAAGTTATAGAGCTAGATAAATTAAACAATAAAAACATTGCAAGAAATTAATATGGAAAATGTACAACCAAATACAAAAACTCCTAAACTAAAGTTAGATTTTAAAGATAGCAAGTACGCGACTGGTAGAAGAAAAACTTCTATAGCTAAAGTTTGGTTAAAAAAAGGTTCTGGAAAAATTTATGTAAACGGTAAATTATATAATGAATATTTTGCTGATGAAATTCATAAAATGCAAATTACAAGACCGTTTGAAATTATAAATCAAGCTACTGATTACGATGTAAGATGTAGCGTAAAAGGTGGCGGACCAACAGGTCAGGCCGGAGCAATGGTTCATGGTATATCCAAAGCTTTAGTTCTTTTTGACGAAAATTTAAAAACAACATTGAAAACTGAGAAACTTACAACCAGAGACTCAAGAGCTGTTGAGAGAAAAAAACCTGGTAGAAGAAAAGCTAGAAGAAGCTTTCAGTTTTCTAAAAGATAATTTTTTTTTCAATTTAAACTGTTATAATAAAAAATGCCTAAGCTTAATGCATTAGTTGCTGGATCTACTGGATATATTGGTGTTCAATTAATCAAGTTATTAATTAAACACAAATATATTAATATTAAATATTTATGTGGAAATTCATCTGTTGGAAAAAATATTTCTTATTATGATAAATCTTTATCAAAAAAAAAATTACCAAAAATTGTTAAATTTAATCAAAAATTGTTAAATGGTGTTGATGTTGTTTTCACAGCTTTACCAAATGGTGAAGCTCAAGATATAGCAAAAAAACTTAATCATAATATTGTTCTAATTGATTTAGCAGCGGATTTTAGATTAGAAAAAGTTAATGATTATTTAAAATGGTATAAACAAAAACATCGAGCTCCAAAATTACAGAAGAAAAGCATTTATTGTTTACCCGAAATAAATCGTAGTGAATTAGAAAATCATAATATAATTTCATGTCCAGGATGTTATCCAACATCAATATTATTGCCTCTAGTTCCTTTATTTAAAAAAAAATTAGTTAAATTAGATAATATAATTATTGATTCAAAATCTGGTTATTCTGGTGCCGGTAGAGGAGTTCATAAAAAATATAAAGATAAGAATTTATACGAGTCTTTAAGTGTTTATGGTGTTGGTTTTCATAGACATAATTCTGAAATACACCAATTTTTAAGAAAATTTACTAATAAAAATTTTCAATTTAGTTTTACCCCACATTTGTCTCCAATGTTTAGAGGTATATTAAGTACTATTTATTTAGATTTAGAGAAAAATGTTAATCAATCAAAAATCATCAAAACGCTTAAGAAGTCTTATAAGAGAGAAAATTTTGTTAAAATATTAGACTCTGATAAACTGTTAAGCACAAATGATGTTATTAATACAAACAATTGCTTTATTACAGTGTGTAAAACAAAATATAAAAACAAAATAATCATTATTTCAGCAATAGATAATTTAATCAAAGGTGGAGCAGGTCAGGCTGTTCAAAATTTAAATAATAAATTTAATTTTCCCGAAAAAACTGCTTTATAATGAAATATTTGTTAATTATTTTTCTACTTTTTTTAAGTAATTGCTCTTTAAATAAAGATTCTCAATATTGGACAGAACATCCTGTTGAAAATAAAAAAAATCAAAAAAAAATAAATGAAATACTTAAAAAGTCTGACGATATAACAAAAATGACATTGGAAGAATATGAGATTTATATAGATGACTATACTAAAAAAAGTAAATATCCAGATATAAGTAAATGAATAAAATAGTAAATGTTGCAGTTGTTGGACTTGGTCAAGTTGGTAATTATTTAAATAATGAGCTGATTACTAAAAAAAAGGATATTGAACTTAAAACAGGTAAAAGAGTTAATGTAGTAGCTATTTCTGCAAAAAATATAAATAAAAAAAGAAAATATAAAATTAATAGAAAAATTTTTTACAAAAACCCCTTTGAAATTTTTAAGAAAGAAAAAGTTAATATATTATTTGAAGTTATTGGACAATCTGATGGGGTTTCAAAAAAATTAGTTGAAACCGCTTTGAAAAATAAAATTCATGTAATTACTCCAAACAAAGCTTTAATTTCAAAACATGGAAACAATTTAGCTAAACTAGCTGAAAAAAATAATGTTAATTTAGAATTCGAAGCATCAGTTGCTGGTGGAATACCGATATTGAGATCTATTAAAGAAGGATTAGCTACAAATAAATTATCAAAAGTTTATGGAATTTTAAATGGTACTTCAAATTATATTTTATCAGAGATGGAAAATTCTGAGCAAAATTTTGCTGATGTTTTGAAAAAAGCTCAACTTCTTGGATATGCTGAACCTGGAAATCCAAAATTAGATTTAAATGGTTTTGATGCTTTTGCAAAAGTGAGAATTTTGTCTGCTTTGGCTTTTAATAGCAAAATATCAAATAAAAAATGTTTAATGGAAGGAATAGAAAAGATTGATTTAAAAGATATTAAAATTGCAAATCAATTAGATTTAAGAATTAAATTATTAGGTATCTCTGAACTTAAAAATAATCAACTTTTTGAAACCGTTCATCCATGTCTTGTAAGTAAAAAATCATATATCGGTAATGTAAATGGAGTTATGAATGCAGTGATACTTAATGGTAAGCCTGTAGGCGAAAGTGTATTGCAAGGGGAGGGTGCTGGACCAGGTCCTACTTCTTCTTCATTATTATCTGACTTATTATCTATTTTAAGAGGAAACATTAAAAAACCATTTGGTGTAAGTGTAAATAAATTAAAAACTTTGAAAACTTATAACGTTAACAATTATGTTAATTCTTTATATTTAAGATTTGAAGTTAAAGATAGACCGGGTGTTTTATCTCAAATAACTAATCGTTTAGCAAAATATAAAATTTCTGTAAAAAGATTAATTCAAACTCCGGATAAAAAAAATAATAAAGCTACAATAGTAATAGTTACTCACAAAACTACAGAATTAAATTGTAATAGCTGTTTATCTATATTTAAAAAAAATAATAATATCTTAAAATCACCTACGTTAATTAGATTGCTTGATTAATGGAAATCTATTTAAAACTTTTTGAAGTTTTATTTCCAGTATTCCTAATAGTAGGTCTTGGATATCATTTAGGAAAAAAAAATCCAAATTTTGATACATCATTTATAACAACATACGCTGGTAATTTTGGAACACCGGCATTAGTAATTTTTGCAATTACAGCAGGTGGAGTAACTTTTGAGTTATTTAGTGAATATTTTGGTTACGCAATTATCTTATTAACATTATTTGGTATTGTAGGTTTAATTTTTCTTGTACTTATGAAGAAGGATTATATCCGTGAGCTACCAACTTTTATTTTACCAAATACCGGAAATATGGGTATTCCAATATGTTTATTTGCTTATGGAAAACTAGGTATGGGTATAGCAGCAGCAATATCATCCTTAATTGTTTTGCTCCATTTTACTTTAAATATTTTTTTAGCAAAACGAGCTTTTGATTTTAAAACAATATTAAAAAGTCCATCATTTTATGCAATTTTAATAACAGTACTCTTTTTGTATTTTGAAATTCCATTTCCTCAATTTGTATTAAATACTGTAATGCTTTTAGCTTATGGAATGATTGTAATGATCCTTATGTCGCTAGGTGTTGCTCTTACACAAATGAAAGTATTTTCTTTTAAAGATGCATTAATAACTTCTTTTGGAAGAGTAATATTAGGTCCTATTATAGGATTTGCTGTTATAAAATTTTTTAATTTATCTGGTATACCAGCTGGTGTTCTGTTAATTCAGTCTTGTATGCCTAGTGCAATTTTGTGTTATTTGATTGCGCACATGTATTCTCCGAAAGAAATTGTAGATAATATATCTAGCACAATTGTAGTATCTACAATCATGTCCTTATTCACTATTCCGATTACATTATTCTTTGCTTTAAAATACTTCTATTAAGAGATATCCTTCTTTTATGAAGGCTATAATTTTAAATGCATCTGCTTGGATGATTGTTCCTGTAATGGATGCTTTTGCTAAATATTTAAGCTCATCTATGGATGTGTTACAGATAACGTGGGCAAGATATTTTTTTACTGTAGTCTTTACATTGTCCCTAATGCTTATCTTTTATAGGCATTCATTAGTTTGGACGAAAAAACCAGCCCTTCAATTAATTAGAGGATTGATATTTGTTTTTTCTACATACTTATTCTTTTATGCAATATCGGAAATTTCACTTCCTAAAGCCTTAACCTTAGCTTTTGTTGCTCCAATTTGTGTTACAGCCTTATCTCCTTTTTTTTTAAATGAGAAAGTAGGGGTAAAGAGGTGGACTGCTGTATCATTAGGTTTTATTGGAACTCTAATCGTAATTCGACCTGGTTTTATTGAGCTTAACTTAGCTACTATGGCTGCTTTAGGTAATGGAATTTGCTATGGATTTTATCTTATAATCACTAGGAAGCTAAGTACTTCTGATAATCCTCTTTTAACTCTTTTACTATCTGGTTTGATAGGAACTATAATAATTAGCCTATTTATGCCCTCAGTTTGGGTTAATCCTACTTCAAATCAGTGGATTTTGATGGCTTTAATCGGCTTAATAGCCTCTGTAGCACACCTTTTCCTCATATTATCACTTAAATACGCTGATGCCTCTAAATTAGCTCCTTTGGGCTATACAGAGATTATTACAAATATACTTATTAGCTATTATTTCTTTCATGAATTACCTGATAGTTGGACTTATTTAGGTTTATTTATAATTGTTCTGAGTGGTTTATATATTTCTAGAAGAGAATATTTGCTTACTCGTTCTAATTAATAGTAAATAAATATTTACCAATATATAATCTATTACTTTAAGGAATACATGTAAACTACTGTAATTCTTATATAAATTAATTATATTAATTAATAAAAATTAAATAAAAGATTGATTTTATATAAGAAAATTAAAAATAATAGATACTCATTTAATTAAACTAAGACAATAATTGTAAGCTTGAAAGAGAAAATAAAGCATTATGTTTAAAAATGTTTAATAGCAATGGTTTTTTAAGCTAATTATACACAAAATTCAAAATTCTTATTAAATAAAGTGAGTAGGGGACCAAAATTCAAAAAAATTCTTTGAAATTAGACGCTAAAATAAGCCTTGTTATCATTGAAAAGTAAAGCAATGCAGTTATAGAATATGTGTTTTAAACGGCCATAGAGGTGCTTTATTTTGTTATATCTCGATATATAGTACAACTGAAGGATGTATTACACTATTCATACTAAAATACACTTAAATATTGAAAAAAGATTGATTTTACTTATGTTTTTGACAATAAAATAGGCTAAAATAGCTACTAAATTTCAACTTTTTCAGATCTCAACAAGCGCAGCTTTGTTTTAATTCCACCTCTACCCGAGTATCCACCAAGGCCTCCATCAGACCGAATTACTCTATGACATGGTATTTTGGGGGCATAAGGGTTTTTTCCACATGCATTAGCTACAGCACGGGCTGATTTTGGGCTTTTTATGCCAATAGCTACCTCTTTATAGGTTTTTACAGTGCCTTTTGGTATAGTTTTGAGATATTTCCATACTTTTTGCTGAAATTTTGTTCCTTTCAATTTCATATTATAAACCATCTAAAACCTTCAAACATTGCTATTCCATATATTGAATGTCTTAAAAGAAATATACAAGATGTTTTTATTGGTTTTCCTGTTTTTTTTGCGAAAATACCTTGTCCTGTAAAAGGTAAAAATACCAACAGTGGAGCCAAAGTTGTTATTGCTCCAAAAATAAGCCCTGAAAAATAAGACATTTTAATTCCAATATAAATAAAGAAAATATAGTAAATAACTGCCCAAGATATTGATATAAAATAGTGAAAAACCCACCCAAGTAAGATTTCATATTTAAATTCCGGTTTTTCAATAATTGTTGGGTTAAAAAAAGTACCATTTTTAATCATATAATAGGTCCATCTACCTACAATTCCCCAAGATGGCTCTGGAATACCTATTTTTTTTAATAAATAGCCCAAAATATCTAAAATGATGCAAGAAAATATGCCTGCAACCAAAATGCTGAAAATAACAATCAATATTAACTCAATAAAAATTTAAAATTATAAAGCAAATAACAAAGAAAACAGCTAAAATAGACAAATAAATCGTTTCTAGAGTTTTTCCATTTTTTTTGTAATGAATAAAGCTTAATATTACAAAACCAATTGAAGTTATTAGAAAATATATTGGTTCAATTACTCCATCTATACCCATTATTAATTCTTATTACATACTTATTTTGATCACAATGACGTTAATTGTCCTCTAAAAATATTAAATCATTTGATTTGACAAATTAAAACTCTTGATATATTACTAATGATAATTAATTGTTATCAATAGTAATAGTATGAATGATCTAACAACCGACATAAAGTTACTTCATGAAGCGACTTTAAATAACCTTAAAAGTTCTAAAGCAAAAAATACTTTAAGAGCTTATAAATCTGATTTCAAAGATTTCGAAATATTTTGTTTAAAACATGGATTTAAATCTTTACCAACTGAACCTAAAATTGTTTCTTTGTATATAACCCATGTTTCTAAAAAATCAAAAATAAGCACATTGAGAAGAAGATTGGTATCTATAAGTATGGTCCATAAGTTAAAAGGTCATTATTTAGATACAAAACATCCAATTATTGTTGAAAATTTAATGGGAATAAGAAGAGTTAAAGGGAGCATTCAAAGAGGCAAAAAACCTATATTAATCAATCATTTAAAATCTATAATTAATGTAATTAATAATCAAAATTTCGATGAAATTAAAAAATTAAGAGACAAATCTTTAATACTTGTTGGCTTTGGTGGCGGCTTTAGGCGATCAGAACTTATCTCAATTGATTATGATGATTTAGAATTTGTTAAAGAAGGGCTTAAAATAAATATTAGAAAATCTAAGACAGATCAGTTTGGTGAAGGAATGATTAAAGCACTACCCTATTTTTCTAATGAAGCTTATTGTCCTGTAACAAATCTAAAAAAATGGTTAGAAATTTCAAAAATTAAATCTGGACCTATTTTTAGAAGATTTTCTAAAGGTTTATCATTAGCTAGTAAAAGATTAACGGATCAATCAGTAGTCTTATTAATTAAAGAATACCTAAGTATAGCAGGCATTGATAATAAAAATTTTTCAGGTCATAGCCTAAGATCAGGTTTTGCAACTGTTGCAGCAGAGTCAGGTGCAGACGAAAGAAGTATAATGGCTATGACGGGACACAAAACTACAGAAATGGTAAGAAGATATATTAAAGAAGCGAATTTATTTAAAAATAATGCTTTAAACAAAATAAATATTTAAAGTTAATGGAAAAAGAACTGACAATTGTATTGCCCTCTTATAAATCAAGAGAATTGATAATAGAGCATCTTAATAATTTTTCAAAAAAATTAAAATTTATTATTATTGATAACTCCTATGATAAAAAACTAAAAAAAGAACTAGAAGACAAATTTAAAAATGTAAAAGTTTTTTTAAAAAAAAATATTGGTTACGGTAGTGCTATAAATTATGGATCAAAACATGTAAAAACAAAATATTTTTTAGTAATGAATCCAGATACTAAAATTTATAAAAATACATTAAAAAATTTACTATTAGCAGCAAAAAGAATAAAAGTTTTTGGGGCACTTTCACCAGATTATATAGAAAATAAAAATAAAAATAAAAAAGTTCAAAAAAACAATATAGTTAAGCAAAAACAATTAGATGGCGGAGCAATGTTGTTTAACAAAAAAATTTTTCAAAAAATTAAAGGCTTTGATGAAAAGATATTTTTATATTATGAAGAAAACGATTTCTATCAAAAATGTGATATTTTAGAATATGATCTATTTCTAATTAAAAACTCATACTTCTATCATAGTCAAAAGGGAGATTCATCTTCAGCAATTTATAAAAATAATAAAGAGAAATACTACGGTTATCTTGTAGGAGGATGGCACGGGCAATGGTCAAAATTTTATTATTTAAAGAAATATAATGGATTTATGTTTAGTTTAATAAAGTGTATGCCAAATTTGATTATTAATATTATACAGCTTATTTTCAAATCACTAATACTATCAAATAAAACAAAATATTTATATTTCAAAATTGAAGGTTTGATTTGTTCTATTTTGGGTCTTCCTTCATACAAAAGAAATAAATATGATAATTATAAATAAATATTATTAACAATAGAAAATATAATATATAAAAAACTGATGTTTAATAATAAAAGAATATTAATTTCAGGTGGAACGGGTTCTTTTGGTTCTAAGATGCTTAAATACCTAATTAGCACGAAAGTTAAAGAAATAAGAATATTTAGTCGAGATGAAAAAAAGCAAGAAGACCTTAGAAGGAGTATAAAAGATAAAAGAGTTAATTATATAATTGGAGATGTAAGAGACTATAAATCAGTCTTTTCTAGTACAAGAAATATCGATTTTGTATTTCAAGCTGCTGCATTAAAACAAGTTCCTACATGTGAATTTTTTCCTTTGGAGGCCTACAAAACAAATGTTTTGGGAACTTCAAATATTATTGATGCATCTATAGAAAATAAAGTAAAAAAAATTGTAGTTTTGAGTACTGATAAAGCAGTTTATCCTATAAATGCTATGGGCATTTCAAAAGCAATGATGGAAAAAGTTGCAATTGCCAAAGCCCGAGAAATTCAACTGAAGAAGATTAAATGTTCTATTTGTATTACAAGATATGGTAATGTTATGTTTTCAAGAGGTAGTTTAATTCCATTTTTAATAAATAGAATAAAAAATAATGAAAATTTAACTCTCACTGATCCTTCAATGACCAGGTTCTTAATGTCATTGGAAGATTCTGTTAATTTAGTTAAGGAGGCTTTTTTAAATGGTAAAAATGGAGACATATACATTCAAAAGGCACCAGCATCTAAAATAATCACTATCGCAAAATCATTACTAAAAGTTTTCAACAAAAATAATAAGATAACTATCATAGGGCCTAGACACGGTGAAAAAATTCATGAAAGTCTTTGTAGTTCAGAGGAAATGTCAAAAGCAATAAATTTAAAAAAGTATTACAGAATACCAGCTGATTTAAGAAATATTAATTATGATATCCATAATAAAAAAAACAATATATTTAAAAATCGAAAAGCATATACATCTGAAAATACAAAAATATTAAATGAAAAAGATTTAGTGACTCTTTTGAAAAAACAAATAGAAATAAAAGATAAATTATTTACTTATTAATTCAATTTATACTTATTTCTAATCATAAACGTTCTTAACTCAACAAGCATCTTAGTCCAATTTTTTGTTTTGTAACCAGTAAGTTTTCTAAATTTTTTACTATTTAAAGATCTATCTATTTTAAATGTTGGGTAAATAATGATTTTAATTTTTTTATTAAAAATTTTTTTAATTTTATTCAATAGAGTTAATTTTGAAATTCTTGAAGATCCAACGTTTATTATTTTATTTAAAAGTAAATTTTTTTGAATGAAGTAAGTGAATATAATTTTACTTAATTCTAAAGATGTTAAGCCAGAAAAAAAAGCATTCTTATAACCTTTTACTTTTTTTTTTTGACTCAAAAACCAATTAAGTAAAGATTTATTTGAATTAATTTCAGGACCAATAAACGAAGTTCTGATTGTTGTTGTAAATTTATTTTTGATTTCACCTTTATTTTTAGAATACCCATATAAGTCTATTGAGTCTTTTTTCATACTCTCTGAATAATTACCTTTTTTACCAGTAAATACACAATCAGTACTAATATGTAAAAAATAGATTTTATTTAGTTCACAGAATTTAGCTAAACGAATAGGCATTTTAGTATTTATAATATTGGTTAATTTTTTATTATTGTACGAGTTACTATATTTTGTAACACCAATACAATTAATCAAATAATTAGGTTTATTTTTAATTAATTTATTCTCTAATTTTTTAAAATTAGAAAAATTACTAAGATTAATATTTTTTTTACTCTTTTTACTTCTGGAGATCGTCAAAACTTTTAAATTTTTTTTATTTTTTAGGTAATGGAATAATGTACTACCCAATATACCGTTAGAACCTAATATTATTATTTTCATTAAATTTTATTGCGAATTTGATTTAATTTTTAATTTAGAATAAAAAATTCTTAAATATATGTAATTTAACTTACATATAAACAATTTAACATAATATAATAATTTTTTATTAGGCTCTCTGAGTGGAGCCTTGTATTCAGTGTCTGAAAGTAGATAAAATTTTTTAAAAAATTTAATAGAAATACCCCACTTCAATAAAAAAATTTTACTTCCTTTACTACCGTATTTATTTCCTTTTATAATTTTGTTAATTTTTTTTCTAAGCACAACCGAACCAAAATGGTATACTTTAAAGTCATTTAATCCTTTGAATATTCTAACTCCAATTTTCCATAATTTCATATTAAAATCTGGGTCAGAGCCTGATCCAGGAAAAAATTCTTCACTGAAACCCCCTACTCTTTCCCAGATACTTTTGTGAACTAATGTTGGAGCCCAAGTAGAGCCTTGAAAATCATAAAAGTTAAATTTTTTATATTCCTCTAAAAATTTTATTTCGTTGAATTCATCTGGTGTTTGACCACAATCAAATTTAATTTTACCTTCATTCATCATGATACCTGATAAATAAAAATTATTGTGCCCAATATTTTTAACCTCCTTAAGTAGTATCTCATCCCAATTAGGTGAGAAATAAAAATCATCATGTGAGTATAGCAGTAGTTCGAATTTAGCTAATTTAGCAGACATATTTATACCTGCGCATATTCCAGAATTAAAATTTGTATGGGTATAATCAATATTATTTAGTTTTACGAAATCTAAAGTTCCATCATCACCAATATTAACATGAACTATTATTTGATGTTTATATTTTGAATTTTTATTAATGCTATTAATACATAATTTTAAATATTCTAAATTATTAAATGAAGGTATTAAAATAGAAATCATTATTTACAAACTATACTCTTTGCCAAAAAATTTTATCTGAACTAGCTAAACCAACGGAAGATAGCATATACTTTGAAATTACCTTGTTATTCATATATTTGTGGTATTTTAGATATCCAGCTTTAGCTATTTTGGATCTTAAATTATCATTTTTACTGTAGAATTTTATCTTCGAAATTAAATCTTTTTTATTTTTGTAATAAACAACTTCATTGGATGAAAAAATTTTATGAAAATTTGTTTTATTATTTATAAAAACCAATAAACCATTTCCTATTAGAGATGAAATTCTATCACTTGAATATAAATTTTGATAAGAACCTCTACTAATATTAAGTCCCATTTTTGCTTTAGATAGATAGTGGTAATAATTTGAACCCCAAACAGGTTCAAAATTATTTACACCAAACTTAGCGAATTTATTTTGTGGTAATTCATTTATTAAATCATTAATAAAATTTTCTCTTTCATCAGATTTTCCTTTTTTAAGAATTCCTCTATTTTGACCATGACTTATAGCCACAAAAACATCATACTCTAAATATTTATTTGAATAATTATGATAACAATCCATAGAACTGTCGACAGGGTTTGGAATAAACTCTATTTTATTATAAAAATTACTTTTCCTAAAAATATTTGGAGATGAAGTAATAAAACACTTATCAACAAAGCTAAGATTTTTTATAAAATTTTTTTTTGTTTCTTTATTTAAAAATTCTGGAGATATTGAGTCTATATACCAGGATATGATTTTAATATTATTTTTTTTGCAATAGTTTATTACTTTTTCATGAATATTAAATACATGACCTAAAATAATTAAATTAGGTGAAAAATTTTTTAATGTATTTAAAATTTTATCATTTAATTTTTCAATCGGGTTGAAAGGTTGAAATAAAGATCTATTGTTTTTTAAAAATAATCGATCACTTATAGTTTGAACTGTATAATTATTTTTTATTAAGCCGTTATTTATTTTATTAGAAAAAGAATAAAATAATCTACCATCAGCATTCTCGTTAAAGTTAGCTATATGTAAAATTTTAATATTTTTGATTTTATGATTAGTTTTTAAATTAGATAAAGTTTCATCTCTTATATTATCTAGTTTTTTTGAAATTAGTTTCAAATCAAAATCATTATTTTTATAAAATAAGTTTTGTTTTTTTCTTAAAGATTTCTTATCTGAGGTATACTTTTTAAGAACTTTTAATATTTCAAATGGTGTGTTTTTTTTTAACACTATTGAAATATTTTTTGATTCTTCTAATCCGCCTTTATTAGATATTATTGGTAAACATTTTCTACTACTAGACTCAATTGCTATTCTTCCTAGAGGTTCATTCCAAACAGAATTCCCTATAGATATTTCAGATTTTGAGTAATATTGTAAGACATCCGAATTTTTCTTATAACCAACTTCATTTACTATTTTTTTATCAGGAAAAATATTTTTTCTAGCTTCATTGCCTATAGCTATAAAATTCCAAGTAGGATCTATCTTTTTAAATTTTTCTGCAACATCACAAAATATATGATAACCTTTAGCTTCGTTTAGTTTTCCAACAAATAAAATATTTTTTTGTTTTCTTTTTAAATTAATTTTTTTAGATTTGATAATTCCATGATGAACAATCTCAGTGTTAGTAACATTTATATTTCTTAAAGTGGAAAAAAAACGTTGTTGAATCCACCTACTTATAAAAATTATTTTATTGCATTTTAACAAAATACTCTCTCTTTCACTAGAATTGATAGAGCCTCTTAAAGAAAGTGGATCATTATGAAATATAAGATTAATTTTAGCATTAGGAAAATATTTACTTATATAATTCACATATTCTGGTCTATTGTGGATCTCAATTATATTAATTTTCCTGTTTTTGTTTTGCTTGCAAAAATTTAATATGTAGTTTCTGTTTCTAAAAATTTTAGATTTATCAATATTATCTGATGAAATAATTTTTATTTTTTTTTTATATTTAGAAAATTTTGTTGTATCCTTTACATATATAGATACAGCTCCAGCTTGTTTCGGTAATAAACTTTCTTTGTATGGTAAAATAATATAAATATCTTTATTCATCTTTGAAAAAATTTGATTTTATTTTATTTCTTAAATTATAATTCTTTTTTAATTTAAATTCACCCTTCATTGCATCACTTTTAAAATTATATCTTTTTAAATAAGCATATTCCCATTGTTTTCCTCTAGTAGCTTTAGCACCTTTTGATGAATTATGATCGACCAATCTTTTAATAATATTTGATGTATATCCAACGTAAGATATAATTTTGTTGTTTTTTTTAGTTACAATTAGATAAACGTAATATGATGACATAAATGGCGGTCCCTAGGGGAATCGAACCCCTCTTTCGAGGATGAAAACCACGTGTCCTAACCGATAGACGAAGGGACCAAAATGCTGCTTTTATTGTATAAATAATGATTAATCAAGCTTATCATATTAATTTTTGATTTAATTTTACAACCTTTTTAAAGCCTGAGTGTTTATGTGTCACTAAGGTTTCTGAAATAATTTTATCTTCATCAGTTTTAATACCTGATACCAAATCGCCCGATGTAATTCCTGTTGCACAAAAAATTGAGTCTCCTTTAATAATTTCATTTAAATCATATTTTTTTGAAAGATCATTTATACCCATTTCTCTAGCTCTTTTTTTATCTTCATCTGTTTTAAACAAAAATCTACCTTGAAAACCACAATCAAATGCATCTAAAGCTGCAGCAGCCAAAACACCTTCTGGTCCACCTCCTGTTCCTAAAAAAATATCTACAGAGTATTTTTCATCAGTTACTAGTAATGCTCCAGAAACATCGCCATCAGATATAAATTTAATTTTAACTTTTAAATCTTTTAATTCATTAATAATTTTATTATGTCTTGGTCTTTCTAAAATACATGCTGTTATATTCTCTGGTTTTTTATTCAAGTATTCGCTTAGATTAAGAATATTTTTTTTAACTGAATAATCTAAATCAACAACATTTTTTTCTTTTACTTTGGTTGAGATTTTTTCCATATAAGTTTCAGGAGCTTTAAATAAATTGTCTTTTTCTGCAATTGCAATCACTGATAGAGCACCTGGCAAATTGTTTGCTGCAAAATTAGTTCCTTCTAATGGATCGACAGCTATATCGATCTCAGGTCCATTATTTGTACCAAGTTTTTCTCCAATATATAACATAGGCGCCTCATCTAATTCACCTTCACCTATAACTATTTGACCTCTTATATCTAGATTATTTAATTCAGATCTCATGGAGTCTACGGCTGCTTTATCAGCAGCAATTTTGTCTCTCTTACCAATAAAATATGATGATGCTATTGCTGCTTTTGATGTTACATTAACAAATTTATCAATAAATTTTTTATCGATGGCCATTAGGCTTTTTTATCAATTAAATCTTCTTGTATAATTTTTGACTCAAACTCTCTTAAACGCTTATATACACTTGCAAGTTCAATTATAGTGGGCCATGCCTTTAATATATATTGCATAGAACCTTCAACTCTTCCAAAAGCTCTAATTATCTGTTGCATTACACCAAGTGTAACTGCTCCAGCAACAATAGCGGGTGCTAAAAAAACATATGCTGATAGTACATTTGCTTGCAAATATGCAATTCTGCCAATATTGAAATATAGGTATCTTATATAACTTAAGAAATGAATACTTCTTACCCCATCAAATAATTCTTCGATAGTTTTTGGACGTATTGTTCCATCATCCTCTGCTATTACAAGTATTTTTCTATAAGCAGCTTCTTTTTTTTGAAGATCATATTCTACACCCACTAATCTTAAAATTAAACCAAGCAAAATCAAAAATATTGTTCCACCCACTGACCAGATTAAAGCACCTACTATCAATCCATAATCCCAGTCACCGAAGAAAAAAATTGGAATTCCAACACTTAAACCAAATAAAATTGGCATAAATTCTACTAGTATCATTAAAGCCTCAATTAAACTTGTACCAAGCGACTCCATTATTCTTGAAAATTTAATAGTATCTTCTTGAACCCTTTGTGCAGCACCTTCTATTTTTCGAGCTTTATCATATACGCTATGATACCATTCAACCATTGCAGTTCTCCATCTAAACAAGTAATGTGAAGTAAAAAAACTCACTATAACAGCTACACCAACATACATAGCGGCTAAAGTTATAAAGGATAATAAACTAGCCCAATATTCATCAATAGTTATAGAGTTTGGTGCTCCTAAGGCTTTTTGTATCATATCGTAAAACTCACCAAACCATTCGTTAATTTTAACATCTATTTTAACCTGTATCCAAAGAGAAGATAAAATTATTGCCGAACCAAACCATGACCATAAATACCAATGCTTTTGAGTAAAAAATCTAAACATTTTTTATTTTAAAAAGTTATCTGCGTAAGATTTCTTTACAGTTTTTCTTTTTCTAGGTTCAATTAGTTCAAAATCAATTTTCTTTTTTTTTGCATAATTTATAGCAAGTTCTTTTGATGAAAATTCTAATTTTAATTCTGAATAAGTATCAGATGAACTTTCCCAACCCATCAATGGATTCTTTGTTGGATCTTTAGTTTTAAATTCTAATACCCAATTATTACTTTTTGCTAATCCAGATTGCATAGGATTTTTATTTGGAATGTAAATAATAGCTTTTTTCATAATGATGGTCGGAGTGGCAGGATTCGAACCTGCGACCCTCTGGTCCCAAACCAGATGCGCTACCAGGCTGCGCTACACTCCGATCGAAGTACTAATACAGTAGTTATTGATAATTTCAATGTATAAAGAAGACTAAATTAAAAGAAATTTGGGTAAAATCTGTTATATAACGAAGCATGATAATTACTTGTCCAAATTGTAATAAGAAATTCAAAATTGACAATTCTTTAATTCCAAATGAAGGAAGAGATTTGCAATGTGGATCATGTAATCATATTTGGTTTTATGAAATCAAATATGAAAATGACGAAGTTTTAAAGCTAAACGATGAAATCAAAAGTAAAGACGTTGAAGCCAAAGTTGAAAAGAAAGAAAGAAAAATAGAAAAGAAAAAACAAGAATTTGAAAAAATTAACACTAAATTAAATAATGAAAACGAAAATATTTTAAAAAAGCAAAAAAATAATACTTTATCTAAAAATACAGCAAATAATGGAATTAAGTTTTTTTCTTATTTAATTGTATTTATTATATCTTTTGTAGCTTTAATAATTTTACTTGATACCCTGAAAACTCCACTAATTAAAGTGTTTCCTGGACTAGAAATTATATTATTTAACCTTTTTGAAACATTGAAAGATATAAAACTATTTATTATAGACCTAATTTAATTTTATGATTAATTATATCTCTAAACCTTTTAGGTGGTTTTTTAAATTAGAAGCTGCAAGTGGATTGGTATTATTGTTTGCTGCAATAATTGCATTATTTATAAGCAATTCTGGACTAGCAGATTTATATTTTGCTACTCTAAACAAATATTTATTTATAGGTATTAATAATTTTGGATTAAAATTATCAGTATTGCATTGGATCAATGATGCCTTAATGGCAATTTTCTTTTTCTTTGTTACTTTAGAAATTAAAAGAGAATTTTTACAAGGAGAGCTTTCCAATATTAAGCAAGCTTTATTACCAATCATTGCTGCAGTAGGAGGTATGTTGGTTCCTGCATTATTTTATGTCTTCATAAATTTTGGTGATAGTGAAACATTAAATGGGTGGGCAATTCCATCAGCTACGGATATCGCTTTTTCATTAGGAGTTTTATCTTTGTTGGGTAAAAGAGTTCCTTTATCATTAAAAGTATTTTTAACAGCATTGGCTATAATTGATGATTTAGGAGCAATAGTAATCATCGCCCTATTCTATTCTGGAGATTTGAGTATTAAGTATTTAACTTTAATGTTATTAGCTTTTATTGTTCTATTATTAATTAATAAATTTAACATTAAAAAGTTTCTACCTTATTTGGTTGTGGGACTATTTCTCTGGGATTTTACGCATAACTCAGGAATACACGCTACTATTGCTGGTGTCTTGTTAGCTATGACAATTCCTCATAGAAAAAAAGAAAAAGATTTTTCTTTATTAATAAAAATTGAACATGCAATTAGTCCATATGTTGCTTTTGGAATAATGCCTTTATTTGCATTTGCAAATGCTGGAGTATCTCTTGAAGGTTTATCGTTCGCTTCATTACTTGATAAGGTTCCATTAGGCATTGTGCTGGGATTATTCCTTGGTAAACAACTAGGTGTTTTTGTGTTTTCTTACGTATCTATAAAATTGAAGGTGGCTCAAATGCCAAATGATACAAGTTGGTATAATTTTTATGGTGTAGGAGTACTTACTGGGATTGGATTCACCATGAGTTTATTTGTTGGAAATTTGGCTTTTGTTGAAAACATGCAATATATGGATGGTGTAAAAATAGGTGTATTAACTGGTTCATTGTTATCCACTTTATTTGGTTATTTTTTAATATTACTTACTCCCAATAAACCGAGTAAATGAGAAAAGTAATATTTCTCTTATCTATAATTATGTTTTTTTTTAAAACTTCAGCTAGTGCAAACTATGAAAAAAAAATTTATGACTTCAGCATAGAGAGTATAACTGGTGAGACAATTAATTTTAAAGATTACAAAAATAAAGTTATTTTAGTTGTGAATACAGCAAGCTATTGTGGGTTTACTAAACAATATGATGAATTACAGGAATTGTGGGATTTATATAAAGAAAAAGGTTTGATTGTTCTTGGTGTTCCATCTAACTCATTTAATCAAGAAAAAAGTAATAATGCTGATGTAAAAGAGTTTTGTGAAGTAAATTTTAATATTAACTTTCCTCTTACAACTATTACAGAGGTAAAAGGCAAAAATTCACATGAAATTTTTAAATGGGCAAAAGAAAATCATGGAAAATCTGCAGTCCCTAAATGGAATTTTCATAAAATTCTAATTAATAAAGAAGGCAAAATAGAAGATACTTTTGCATCAATGACAAAACCAATGTCAAAAAAAATAATTAAAGCTATAGAAAATATCTTATAAGTTTATAGTTAATCCATCATGTGCTGGAATAATATTTTTAGGAAGCATTTTTTTGAGCACCTTATAATCTAATACTGGTGACAAGTTTGTAAGAATAGCTTTTTTGGGCTTAAATTTTTTAATTATAGCTAGTGAAGACTCTAAATTAAAGTGGGAAGGATGAAAATTGTACCACAAGCAATCAATGATTAAATATTTTAGATTTTTAAAATACTTATGATCTTTGTTATAAATTTTACTTACATCACTTATATACGCTAATTTTTTATCAATTATAAAGCAATTTGATTTAACCTTACCATGTTCAACCATAATTGATTGAATACAAATCTTTTTATTATTATTTTTTGTAAATATTTTTTTTGGTAGTTTATTGAGTTTAAGGGTTGCAGGATATTCTTTTGAATAGCTTTTAAAAATATAAGAAAATGTAGAATTAAGGTATTTAGAAGTATATTTATCAGCGTAAACATTAAGCTGTTTTCTGCTGTTTATATAAAAAGATCTCAGATCATTTATTCCATGAGTTTGATCGCCATGCATATGAGAATATAACACTTTAGTAATTTTTTTTATTTTATGTCTTAAAAGTTGCTGACGTAGATCAGGAGATGTATCTATGAGGATATTTTCATTTGTGGTTTTTATTAAAGCTGAACATCTTGTTCTATAATTTTTTTTATTTTCAGGATCACAGTTACCAAAAAAACCATCTGGTCTTGGTACACCCATTGAACTACCACAGCCTAAAATTATAAATTGCATTAATATCAATTAAAAAAAAGTTTATTAAAGTTATCTGTAGTTTTTTTGATAAGATCTTCTTTGGATATATTTTTAATTTCAGCTAATTTTGCAGCAGTAAAATCAATGAATGATGGTTCATTTTTTTTTCCTCTTTTAGGAACGGGTGCTAAAAAAGGACTGTCTGTCTCAATTAAGATATTATCCATTGGAATAGATTTGAACGTATCTTGTAAATCCAAAGAGTTTTTAAAAGTAATGATGCCACTTGCCGAAAAGAATGAATTTAAAGTCATTAGTTTTTCTGAAAATTCTTTAGACCCAGTAAAACAATGCATCAAAATTTTAAGGTTTTCATTTTTATATTCATTTAAAATCTCAAAAGTTTCTTTTTCTGCATTTCTTGAATGAACAATTAATGGAATGTTGGTTTTTATGGATGCATCTATATGTTCTTTAAAACTTGCTATCTGCTTATCTTTTTCACTATTATTATAATAAAAATCTAACCCAGTTTCTCCAATTCCAATAATTTTAGAGTTTTCATTGAGACTTTCAATGATCTGTTTTGAAGTGATAATATTTGTAGAACTTTCATGAGGATGAATACCAATAGTACCATATATCATCTCATCTTTATTAATTAAATCTTTTACTCTAGAAAAACTTTCAAATGAAGTTGAGATAGTAAGTAATTTTTCTATACCTACTTCTTTTGATCTTTGTATTACATTGGCTAAATCACTTAATAATGGCTCATGATCTAGATGACAGTGTGAATCAATCATTGTTTTTCTCTATTTTTTTAAAAAGTATGTCTATTTTATTTATTTCATTACCTTTTCTTAAATAATCATTATTAGATACCGTATCTAATTTTATATTTTTTTCTTCAATGTCAAAAATCTTTAATGCCTTTAAAGAAGAATGAGGAATAATTGGATATAGTAAAAAACTTATTTTTCTTACAATTTCTAAAGTAGTGTAAACAATAGTATTTAATCTAATTATATTGTCTTTCTTTTTCCATGGTTCTTGATCATTAAAATATTTGTTAGCTTCAAAAAGTGAATTAACAATGTAATCGATATAAAAATTAATATTTTGATTATCAATTTGAGACCTAATATTATCTAGGTTATCTTTATACTTATTTAGTATTAATAAATCCTCATCATTGAATTTAATTTCTAATGGAATTTTTCCATCACAATTTTTTATTGCAAAAGCAGTTACACGCTGACACAAATTTCCATAATTGTTGGCTAGATCACTATTAATACAATCTTCTAGTCTTTCTTGAGAAATATTTCCATCATTGCCAAATGAAACTTCTTTAATTAAATAGTATCTTAGAGGATCTAGACCATACTCTTTAATTATTTCAAGTGGATCAAGGATATTTCCTTTAGATTTAGACATTTTTTCTTCCCCTGATAATATCCATCCATGCCCATAAACTCTATTTGGTAAATCAATTTTTGCTGCTAATAAAAAAGCAGGCCAATAAACAGCATGGAACCTAAGTATATCTTTTCCAATTAAATGTATTGAAGCTGGCCAAAATTTTTTAAATAAATCATCATCTTTATTTGGATAATTTAATGCACTTAAATAATTTGTTAAAGCATCGAGCCAAACATATATCACATGGTTTTTATTATTTGGAACAGGTATTCCCCATGAAAAACTTTTTCTACTTACAGAGAGGTCTTTAAGACCACTCTTTACAAAGCTAATAACCTCATTTTTTCTTGATTG
Organism: uncultured Pelagibacteraceae bacterium; assembly: GCA_902588855.1. GTDB lineage: Bacteria > Pseudomonadota > Alphaproteobacteria > Pelagibacterales > Pelagibacteraceae > Pelagibacter. The sequence goes on from CACIQS010000009.1 coordinate 25,479, forward strand.
TGGAGAAATGAAATCTGGATTATTTTCATAATAATCTAATAACGGTTTTTCCCACTTTGAGAGTCTAAAAAAATAAGATTCTTCTTCAATCCATTCAACTGGAGATTTTGAGGATATTGCAATTTTTTTTCCATCTATTTCCTCAATTTCGTCTTCGTTATAAAAGGCTTCATCTGATACCGAATACCATCCAGAGTAATTTGATAAGTATATGTCATCATTTTTCTCAAGTTCATTCCAAAGATGTTGAACTGTTTTTTTATGCCTTGTTTCAGTAGTTCTTATAAAATCAGTATTTGATAAATTTAAAGTATCCGAAAGATCTCTAAAGGTTTGACTAATTTGATCACAAAATATTTGAGGCTCCTTCCCTGCTTTTTCTGCAGATCTTTGAATTTTTAAACCATGTTCGTCTGTACCTGTAAGAAAATGAACTTGGTAATCATCAATTATTTTAAATCTTGCGAAAAAATCTGCTACAATACTTGAATACGCATGACCCATATGAGGCTTAGCTGAAGGATAATATATAGGTGTGGTAATATAAAAAGTTTTATCCATTTAGTATTTTATCCTCAAATTCCATAAACAATGTTTCTTCATCTAAATTATAAATTTTAGTGTTATTAATTTTTTCTAAAAAAAAATGGTATGACTTTAGTAAACTAATATTTTCACTAGATATATTATTTCTAAAATAAAGTTCAATAAAAGAATAAATGATTTCAATTATTGATTTATCTTTTTTATAAATTTTACCTTTTATCATAGTTGTTAAAATTGTATTTAAATCAAAATTAGTAAGATCTAAATTATATTCTTTAGATAACTTAATTAATTTAAATAATTTTCCTGGAGTGGAATAATAATCAAATAAATTATCATTGATGATAGTATTTATGTCATCGCGTAGTAATTGATTAACAATTCTAATTGATTGATCTTTTGTTAAAAAAATTTTGAAATTCAAACATCTGGATTTTATAGTTGGTAGCACTCTTTTATTATTATTAATTAAAATAAAAATTATATTTTCATTAGGTTCTTCCAAAATTTTTAACAAAGCGTTAATGGAGTTTAAGTTTAATAATTCAATATTATCAATTAAAACAAATCTTTTTTTTTTGTTAAATGAAGATTTATTTAGAATTGTTATTAATTCCCTAATTTGATTTATATCAATATTTTTCTTGTCTTCTAGGACATCAATTAAGTGAAAATTTGGATTAGATTTATTTTGTATTAGTTTGTAAGATTTATTATCAGAATTAATTATATTATTTTCAAAGTCATAAGGCTGTTCTTCATTTTCTGATAATACAAAATTAATTAAATGATATGCTAATGTTGATTTTCCAATACCTTTTTCGCCAGATAAAAGAATTTTATTTGGCAAATTATCGTTTTTATATAATTTATATAATTGATTGAAAATATCTTTGTGCTCAAATAAATTTATTTGAGTTGAAGGATTTAAATTCATTTAATTAATTTTTTGAGTTGATTTAAAATTAAATCTTCATTTTTTTTAATTTCTAAATTTGAATTAATTATTTTGTATGATTTTTTGTTAGATTTAGCTAATTTTAAAAAACCATTTTGTACTTTGTTGTAAAAACTAGCATTAAATTGATCGTATCTATTTAATGATTTACGCTTTTTTAATCTTAAGAAAAGATTTTTTTTATTAACAACATTGAGAAATGTAAAACCAACTTTTATGTTTTTTAATAAATATTTATTCAATGTATTTATAATTTTAATATCAACACCCATCCCAAAGTGCTGATAAGCAATTGTTGAGTCCGTGAATCTATCAATCAAGATAATTTTTTTTTTGTAAGATTTTTTTATAAGATTAATATTTTCACTTCTGGCTGCCAAGTATAAAAGTAAATCAGTTTTAACATTAAAATTAGATTTTTTATTTAAAATTAATTTTCTAATTTTTTCTGAGCTTAAACTACCACCAGGTTCTCTTATTTTTATGTATTTGATTTTATTTTTATCTAAAAATCTAGATACAACTTTAATGTGGTGACTTTTGCCACTACCCTCAATACCTTCAAAAACAATTATGGGTTTTTTAGACATCACCCCAAATTAAGTAGTTTAAAGATTTAAGCAACCTAGAAAAGAAATTTACTTTTTTAATTTCTTTTGAGGCAAGCAAATCATATTCACCTACTAATTCTTGGTCATAAACCACTTTTAAGGTTGCAACTTTTTGATCTTTATTTATTGGCGCTTCCACAGGACCATCATAATTTACAGAAACTTTTAACAATTTTTTCTTTGCCTTCTTTATTGTTTTGTAAATATCCTCTTTTGTATAAACATCAACTGTGCTTTCTTTTCCTAACCAAACGTCTATTTTTTGAAAAGGTTTATTTGCTTCAGTTATTTTAACTAAATCAAAATTTGTAAGTGCATATGTTAACATTTTGGTACTTTCTTTAGATCTTGAATTTTTTGATTTAAAACCACTACCAACTGCAATTAGCCTTCTTCCATTTCTATTTATTGATGATGCTAATGAATATTTTTCTAAAGCGAGATATCCAGTTTTAATTCCATCTGCTCCTAAATTTTTGTATAAAAGAGGATTTCTATTTCCTTGCGTTATTGGATCACCTCCTGTTCTATCCCAAGTAAACTCTTTTTCTGCAAACATTTTATAAAATTCTGGATGTTCTTTAATTAAATATCTAGACATAATCATTATATCTCTTACTGTTGAACGATTATCAGGATGATTAATTCCAGAAGAATTAGAAAAAATTGTATTATCCATACCTAACTCTTTAGCTTTTGCCGTCATTAAAATTGAAAATTCTTCCTCTGTTCCAGCTATACCTTCAGCTAGTGCAACACAAGCATCATTACCGGATGCTATAATTATACCTTTAAGCAAATTTTCGACCGAAACCTCATCTCCAATCATTATAAACATAGAAGAATATCCTGATGTAGATAACCTCCATGCTCTTTCTGAAATAATAAATTTCTCATCCATACTTAAATCCCCTGACTTAATTAAGTCAAAAGCAATAATAGAGGTCATGATTTTTGTCATAGACGCAGGATAAATTGACAAGTCTGCCTCTTTTTCAAAAAGAATTTCTCCAGAATGATAATCTTGAATTATTGCTGTTTTTGCTTTTACATCAAAATTTGCAAATGATTTTGTTACAAAAAATATGAATATTAAAATAAATAAATATAATTTTTTATACATCTTTAATAATTTTTAAGTTTTCAAAGTTCAGTTTCTCAATTTCATCAAATGACTCTTGAATTTTTTTTATATCATTAAATGGTCCTAATAATACCCTATATTTTGTTTGTGATAATTTTTTTATTATCGGGTTTTTTATATTTGTTTCGTCCTTAATTCTTTGAATCATATTTTCTGCTGAGTTCTTATAATAAAAGTCTGCAATTTTAATTGAATACAGAAAATTACTTTGGGTTGTTTTAGGTAGTTCTTTTTTCTCTTCAGTTCCTAAATTATCTATAGTTATTCCATCTACAGGTGCTTTTTGAGCAACATTTTTTTCTTCATCAAATGTTTTTGCTTTTTTTGCAACAAAAGTGGATTTATTAGAAACTAAAGATAATTCAACGTAAGGTTCATTTTCATCAAGTAACAATTCATCGACAATTCTTTTAGTTATTACTGAATTATAAAAATTTGAAAAAATTGCCTTGTTGGATATTACTTGAGCAATCACAGTTTTTGTATTTTCAGGATTTGTAATTTTTACAAAGGAATTTTTTCTAATTTTTGTATGAAAAATATATAACCCCCTATTATCTATTTTTTTTGAAATTTTTTGTTCTTTAAACAAAACCTCGTTATAAATTAAAGCAAAACCTTGATTAGTATACTCTCTGTTGAAAATATATTTTGAATTATCCTCTTCGATTTCATCTGTAGGTTTTGATGTAACTTCTTCTTTTTTAATAATTATTTCAGGTTCAGTTTTGATTATTTTTTTTTGTGGCTCTTCTAATTGTTTACATCCTATAAGAAAAACAAATAAAAAAAATGAAAATATTATTTTAAAGCTCATTTTTAAATTTATCTTTTAATGTACAAACAGCTAAAGCAAATCTCAATGACCTATTCCATTGTAAAATAATTTCATAATTATTAAATACTACATAAGCTGGATTTAAAGTCTCAGCATCAGGAATTATATCTTTATCTGGTGTTATTATTGCAACTTCTAAATCATCATAATTATTTGGAATAATTGAATTATTCTGAATATATTTTCTAAAAAACTTTAATTGTTTTTTGTCATGTAATTTTTTTGCAGAAATATTTAAATATTTTTTTGGAATTTCCCTATTTAAATCAATTCTATAAAAACATGGTCCATTAGGTTTCCAACCTATTTTTTTTAAATAATTACTTGCAGACGCATAAGCATCAGGATTGCTTTTTAGATTTATAGATCCATTTTTATCATAATCAGTTGCATAATTTTGCATAGTAGAGGGCATGAATTGGAAGTAACCAAAGGCACCTGCCCAGGAACCATACAATGTTTTATAATTAATTTGTTTTTTTTCTATTAAATTCAAAAGTATTAAGAGCTCATTAGTGAAGAATTCCGATCTTCTTTTATCAAAACTTAATGTAGCAAGAGAAGAAAGAATATCCATTTTACCTACATAAGTTCCAAAATTAGTTTCTATCCCCATTAATGATAAAAGAAGTTCCTTTTCTATATTAAATTCATTTTCAACAGAATTAATTAAACTTAGATTATCAATATATAACTGCTTTCCTTTTTTAACTTTTTTATCTGAAGTCCTTTTTGATATATAGGTTTTTGTATCTTCATAAAACTCAGGTTGATATCTATCATATTTAATCACGTTAGGTAAAAACTTAGTATTAGACATAACCAGGTCAAATGTTTCTTCTGAAATATTATTTTTAAGAGCAATCTGTTTGAAATTTTTTTTCCAATTTTCAAATTCAATATTTACATTTGCTAAACTGGTTGTATGAAAAAAGAGAGATAAAAAAAATATAAGTTTAATTAGTTTCATATAAATCTCTCAAATATATAATTACAGCAAACCAAATTATAATAAAACTTACTAATTTATTAAATGAGAAAACTTCATCGTAATAAAAAAAACCTAATAAAAATTGAAAAGTTGGTGTAATATAGAAAATCATTCCTGAAGGTCCTAAACCACATAATTCAACTCCTCTTACATATAAAAATAGGGGTATAACTGTCATTGGACCTGCTAATAATATTATTAACATCATTGAAGGATCGGATAATGAGAAATCATTGTGACCTTTTACTGCAATCATATAAAATACAATAATTGCAATTGGTAGTATAAATAAACTTTCTATTAAAAGACCAATGTCGGTATCTACATTTATTTTTTTTCTTACTAAATTGTAAAACCCCCAACTTAAAGCTACAATTATTCCAACCCAAGGAAGAGATTTTAAGCTTGCAAAAATTAAATATAAAATTGATAAAATAACTAACGTAATTGAAAAAATCCTTTTATTATTTAATTTCTCTTTAAAAAAAATATAACCAAGAAGCACACTTAATATTGGCATTATAAAATAACCAAAACTTGCATCAATTATTCTATTGGTAGCGATAGCGTAAATCCAAACTCCCCAATTTATGAAAATCAAGAAACCAGAAATAAATAAATAAATAAGATTTGTTTTATTTTTAATTATTTTAAAAAAAATATCCCACTTGGAAAATAAGAAGGTAGTTAATATTAAAGTTAATGTTGTCCACAAACATCTGTGAATTACAAGTTCAATATAACCAATAAAGGTAATATATTTAAAATACAAAACACCAAAAAAACCCCACCAAAAAGATCCAAATCCAGCAAGTAAAAGTCCTTTATTAAATTCTTTATTCATTTTACTATTTAATGCTTCAATTTAATATTTTTAAAATAGTTTTATTAATTATATAGATAAAATTATATTAAATTATGAAAGATAAAATTAAATTAATTAATCACTCGTCTGTTCACATTCTTAATAAAAAATTAAGTATATTAACAGACCCATGGTATTCAGGGTCAGCATTCAATAATGGATGGTCATTACTTTATGAAAATAGGCACGAAGATATAGTGAATACATTAAATAATACTAATTATATATTTATTTCACATGAACATCCTGATCATTTCTCTATTAAATTTTTTAAAGAATATAAGGATATAATTATAAATAATAATATAAAAATTCTTTTTCAAGAAACTGATGACATGCGTGTTGAAAAATTTTTAAAGTCGTTAGGATTAAATTTAATACTTTTAAAACATAAAAAAGAGTATAGGTTTGATCAAAACAATAGCATAACTTTAATTAAGCAGGGTCATATAGACTCAGCATTTCTTTACGAAACAGAGAATAATTATCATTTAAATATCAATGATTGCAATTTTATTGATAACGAACTTAAAGAAATTAAATCATTAATAAAAGATAAAAGTAAGAAATTAATTCTTTATATTCAATTTTCATACGCATCATTTAGACCTACAGAAGAATGGTTAAAAAAAGCTGCGACTTACAAGCTTAATAATATAAAAAAATTAAGTAATACTTTTAATTGCTCTTTAATAGTACCATACGCTAGTTTTTTTTATTTTTCACATGAAGAAAATCAAGATTTAAAAAAATGGTCAAATAATTGTAATACTTTAAAAAAATATCTTGAAAGTAATAATTTAAGATTTTGCTTGTTTAATCCATACATGGATTTTTATTTAATTGATGAATTAATTGTAAATAATAACTTAAGAAATAATTTATCGATCAAATCTCAACAATTTTGGGATAATAAAATAATGAATTCAAAGATTTTATTTAAAGAAAAACCTGAAGAAAACATCAAGAATGAAAATATAATTTTGTTCCTTGAGAGATTAAAAAAATATAATAATATTTATTTACTATTTTTAATTAGATTATTATCATTCAAAAGATTGTTTGGTGATTTATATGTTAAGATTAATCATTCAGACAAAGTTTATGTAGTTAATTTTTTTCTAGTTAATAAGACAAATAAAAAAACCTATGATATAAGTATGAGTTCAGAGGCATTTAATTTATTTCTTTTACAACCATTTGGTCTAGAATCTTTACTTGTAAGTGGAAGACTTAAATGTAAAAATAATTTGGGGATGAGTAAATTAACCTCTGCCATAGGTATTACTACAATAAATTTATCTGGTTATGGTGTGAATTTTAAAGATTTGTTTAATAAATTAATTTTTAACAAAATAATTGGTTTAATTTATAGAGCTATAGTTCAAAAAACTTAATCCAAATTATGTTTTTAGTTGATATTTAAAATTATACTTATAAAACCTTGCTCACGGAGAGATGGCTGAGCGGTTGAAAGCACCGGTCTTGAAAACCGGCAAAGGGGCAACTCTTTCCTGGGTTCGAATCCCAGTCTCTCCGCCATCATTTTAATACTTAAAACTTTT
>CACIQS010000010.1 GCA_902588855.1 uncultured Pelagibacteraceae bacterium
ATCAATAAATTATTGATAAATATAGTCTCTTGTAACAGGTGTAGAAGTATAGTTTTTAGTAAGTTGAAACTGATATACAACTTGGTCTCCCCATTTAAAAGCCATTTCACAACCTGCTAAATAAAATTCCCACATTCTAAAAAAACGTTCATCAAACATATTGATAATTTTATCTTTATTATTCAGGCAATTTTCTTTCCAATGTCTTAATGTGTGAGAATAATGCATTCTTAATACCTCAATATCAGATACAATTAAGCCAGCTTTTTCAATTGGGGTAGTTACTTCACTTAAGCTTGGTGTGTAACCACCAGGAAATATATATTTTGTTATCCATGGATGAGGGTCTCTTGGAGGATTTACTGATCCAATAGTATGAATTAATGAAACTCCATCGTCTTTTAGAAGTTTTTCAACTTGTGAGAAAAATTTTTTATAAAATTTTCTTCCGACATGTTCAAACATTCCAACACTTACAATTCTATCAAATTTTTCATCAAGTTCCCTGTAATCCATTAAAATAAATCTTAATTGATTTTCTAAATTAAGTTCTTTGGCTTTTTGTTTGCAATATTTTAATTGATTTTCTGATAATGTGATTCCTGTCACTTCACAATTTGCTGACCGCGCAATATCGACTGCTAAAGAGCCCCATCCACATCCAATATCTAATACTTTTTGGTTTGGCTTTATATTTAGTTTCTTAATTATATGTTGAATTTTATTATTTTGAGCAGTCTCTAGAGTATCATTTTCATTTTTGAAGTAAGCACAAGAATATTGTCTTTTAGGATCTAAAAATAAATCATAAAGATCATCTTTGATGTCATAGTGATGTGAAACATTCATTTTAGATTTTTTAATAAAATTAAAATTTGTTAAATATCTATATGAACCTCTTAATCTATTAATTAAATAACTAAAAAAATTTAAATTTCCTCTTCCAAAATTCATCAAAGACAAATCTAAAAAATCTGTAAGACTTCCATTCTCAATAACTATCTCTCCGTCTGTATAAGCTTCTCCAAAATAAAGATCGGGATGGAATAAAAGTTTATAATGAAGATTTTTATTTAATATTTTAACTTTTATAGGATTTTCCTTTTCAGGATTTCCGATGATATAACTTTTAGAGTTTGCATCCACTAAAATAAAACCATCTTTCTTAAAAACACTATTTAAGAACCTTGCTAACTGCATTTTAAGCTGCCATTGATGATTTTAGTGAGAAACTAAACTTCTCTAAATTGTTTAAAAGATCAATCTCTTCCTCTTTATTTAAAATTCTTAGAGGCGGTAGTAAATTTTCATAAAAACTATCTTTATTCTTATAAAAAGTATGTAAGCCAGAAATAAGATTATATTTTTCAAATGTCCCTCTTACATCACATAATTGGATATTAACTTCTTGTTCTTTTCCATCCTTAAAGTCATCATATACTTTTCTAGCTAGTTTAGATGTTGCATTGCATGTTGCTGTTATTATTCCTGAACAACCTAACTCAAGTCCTTTTAATAATTTAGATTCAGAACCTGGCATAACTGAAAAATTATCTAATTTAAGATTTTCATAAAGATTATATGAGCTATCCTTAACTCCAACTATTTGTTCTGGAAAATTTTTAACAAGTCTTTCCACGCACTCAACACTAAATTTGTATCCACAAAGTTTCTCAAAATTATATAAAATAATTTTGCTTTTTGGTAGAGACTCAACTATTTTTGAATAAAAATTAATAACTTCTTCATCACTATATTTATAATAAGCTGGTGGCATAATTAAAAATTTTTCAAAATCTAATGACATTGCAACTCTCATTAAACTTATTGTTTCTCCTAAAGAGTTTAATCCTGTTCCAATAATAAATTTATCTTTATACTTGTTTGTTGAAATTTTATTTAACAATTTAATTTTTTCCGCAACAGGAATTAATTGGGCCTGTCCTGTACTTCCAAATATTGCAACACCGTGACAACCATTATTAATTACCATCTCTGCATGCTCAATAGTTTTATCTATGTTCAAAGTTAGATCTTTGTTTAAGATCGACATTGATGCCGCATATATTCCATTGATATTGCTCATAAATAAAATTTATATAAAAAAAAAATATAGTAAAGTTTAAATTGTCTATGTTATATCTCTCAAAACTATTTCTTTAGCTTCATTTACTAATGTAGATAACCTAGAAGTTTCAGGTGAAATATCTGGATGAATTTTTTTTTGTATTTTAATGTATGCTTTATTTACATCTTCCTTAGTTAAATTTTTAGAAGGATTTAAATTAAGTATACGATATGCTTCTTCAGTAGACATCGTGTTTAAATTTGATGCAGTGTTGTTAAATGAAAATCTACCTGAATTTCTTAAAGTTTGAATTAATCTGTACAATGAAATTAATTGAAAAATAGACATTCCTTTCAATTTTAAAAGAGCAAGACTTGCAAGAGTAAATGGCAAAGTAAGTAAAAATTTACCTCCTATAGCAAATAAAACTGCAAAAATAATTAAAACTATGAATAAGAATACTCTTAAACCTTTAGATATTTTTTTTGATGCAACTTGAGTAAAAAGTCTTAATAAAAAATATAAACCAATTAAAATTAATAATGTATAAATTATAAAATTCATATATTTCCGATTACAAATGAAAGTACCATATCTAAAAAAAAAACCAGAGCTAAAATCTTGTCACAATATAGAGTGGGAGGATGATTATAGCTGGATACATCAAGAAAATATTTTAGAAGTCTTACAAGACAAAAGTAAACTTCTTCCAGAAGTAAAAGAATATTTAGAAGAAGAAAATGAATATACTGAGTATCATCTAAAAAATACAAAAAATACTCAAAAAAAATTATTTGATGAAATAAAAGGAAGAATAAAATTAGATGATGAAAGCTTACCTTTTAAAGATCACTCATATGAATACTGGACAAAGACTACCGCCAAAGGAAATTATTCTATAAAATTAAGAAAAAAAATTGGTTCGTCTGAAATTGAAGAAATATGGAATGGAGACAAAGAAAAAGAAAAATTAAATGTTGAATATTTTGGTGTTGGAGATCTAGAAGTTAGTAATAATGACCAATACCTTGGGTACTCATTAGATACAAAAGGCTCAGAGTATTATACAATTTATATAAGAAATATTAAAAATAATAAAATAATTTCAAAAGAGATCAAAGAAACATCTGGAAGTATAATTTTCAGTTTAGATGACAAGTATCTTTTTTATTCCAAGTTAGATGAAAATCATAGAGCTAGAAAAATTTATAGACATAAAATTGGAGATTTTGAAAACGAAGATGAACTAATCTTTGATGAAAAAAGCGAGGCTTTTACAGTTAGTATTGGATTAAGTTCTGATGAGAAATATTATTTCATAAACACTTCGGATCACAATACTTCGGAGCAATATTATTTTCATGTTAGTGAAGAAAAACCGAATCCAAAATTAATAATTAAACGAGAAAAGGGAATTCTTTACTCTGTAAATTCATGGAATGGAAAATTCTATAATCACACAAATAAAGATGCGGAAGATTTTAAAATAGATATTTCAGAAACTTTAGAAAATCAAAACTGGAAGTCATTTATTGCTGCAAAGAAAGAGGTGTTAATTGGTGGTTGTACATTTTTAAAAAACTGGATAATTAGGTCAGAAACTTCAAATGCTTTAGATAAACTCTTTGTTATCGATGCTTCAACAAACAAAGAAGAAGAATTAATTTTTTCTGACGAAAAAGTATATGTACCTGGAGTTTCATTAGCGCAAAGAAATAGAAATACAGATGAAGTTTATGTTTCATACTCTTCACCTAAAACACCTTCAAGAGTTTACAAATATAATTTAAAAACTAAATCTAAAACATTTGTTAAAGAACAAGAAATACCATCAGGACATAACAAAGATGACTATATAGTAGAGAGAATAGAGTATGAATCTCATGATGGAAGAATGGTTCCGCTCACAATTACAAGACACAAAAATACAAAAATAGACGGTACAGCGAATTTATTATTATACGGATATGGATCGTATGGTAGTTCGATGAGTCCAAGTTTTTCTTCAACAAGACTTAGCTTAATAAATAGAGATATTATTTGGGCTACCGCACACATCAGAGGTGGAATGGAAAAAGGAATGAAATGGTGGAAAGAAGGAAAGTTAACTAATAAAAAAAATACATTTGAAGATTATATTTTTGCTGCAAAATATTTGATTGAAAACAGATACACCTCAAAAAGAAAAATAATAGGAATGGGTGGATCTGCTGGAGGTTTATTAATGGGTGCTGTTGTTAATCAATCTCCTGAATTATTTTTAGGTATAATTATGGCTGTACCTTTTGTAGACTCATTAACAACAAATCTTGATCACTCTTTACCTCTTACAGTTGGTGAATTTGATGAATTTGGTAATGCCAAAGAAAACAAAGAGCATTTTGATTATATTTTTTCATATGCTCCATATAATAATATAAGAAAAATGGATTATCCTCATATGCTAATAACAACTAGTTTGAGCGATAACAGAGTTTTGTTCGATGAACCTGCAAAATTTACTGCAAAACTTAGAGATTACAAAACTGATAATAATTTATTGTTACTCAAAACAGAAATGAATGCTGGCCATGGAGGTAAATCTGGTAGAGATGGCGCAATAGAAGAAATCGCATTAGATTATGCTTTTGCATTGAAAATTTCTGAAAAAATTTAATTTCCCATATATTGAAATTTTTTAAATCATACCTACATAATCTGCGTAAGTCGCCTTATGGGGCTTACTTAAAATAAACTTGCTTAAAAAAGGAGGATATTATGACAAGTAAGGATCTATCTATATTTAACTCACTAAGACCTTTTTCAATTGGTTTTGACGATATGTTTGATCAATTTGAAAATATGTTAGGTAACGGAGGTTTGACAATGCAATCAAACTACCCTCCGTACAACATCAGAAAAACTGGTAAGGATAATTATGCAATTGAAGTTGCATTAGCTGGTTTTAACAAAAATGATGTTGAGGTTGAGTTTGAAGATAATTTATTGACTGTAAGAACAAAACAAGTTGATAAATCGGAAAATAATGATGTTAATGGAGAAATAATTCATAAAGGTATCTCTCAAAGACAATTCGCAAGATCATTCACTATTGCTGATGATGTTAAAGTTAATGGTGCTGAACTTAAAGATGGTCTTTTAACAATATCTTGTGAAAGAATAATCCCAGAACACAAAAAGAAAAAGCTTATTGAAATAAAATAAGTCTTTAACCTTACTTGTGGGGATTTCTCCCCACAAGTTTAAATAAATTATTTCTTTGCCATTATAGCATTAAGAACAAATGCTAATAATCCCGCAGGTATAAGTCCAGTCGTTAACAGTAGTTTTAAACTTATTCCAAAGTCAGGAATATTTTTTACAAAGTCTGGCAACAATGACATTCCAATTCCAAAAGATAATGAAAGAGCTAAGATTAATAAATTTCTTTGATCCATTTCTGCTCTTGAAATCAATTTTATTCCAGCAGCTACAATCATACCAAACATAATGATTGCTGCTCCGCCAATCACTGACTCTGGCATTGCAGCGATTATTCCACCTAATTTAGGAAATAATCCCATAAGAACTAAAACTATTCCAGCTATAGTTCCAACATGTCTACTTACAACTCCTGTAAACGCAACCAGTCCAGCATTTTGCGAATAAGATGTATTGGGCATTGCATTAAATATTGCACCAAATGCAGTACCAACACCATCTGCCATAATTCCACCTGATATTTCTTTGTCCGTTGCTTCTCGTTTAGCACCACCCATTGTTGTGGCACTAATGTCTCCAATTGTTTCAATTGTAGTAACAATTGACATAAACAACATTAGAATTATTGCACCAGGTACAAAATCAATTCCATATTGAAGTGGCATTGGAAGTGCAAACCATGATGCAGAAGCAATTTTTCCGTAGTTAACCATTCCTAGTGCTGCTGCAACTATGAAACCGGCTACTATTCCAATTAAAATTGATCCTACAGAAGCCATCCCTTTTCCTTTAAGATTAAAAAAGATAGCAACTATAAACACTGTGAAAGCAACCGTTAAATGATTTGCGTTTGCAAAGATTTCTGGTTTATTGTTCATTAACCATCCACCACCACCAGCATACATAAAACCAACTTTAAGCAAACTAAATCCGATCATTAACACAACTATACCAGTGACTAATGGTGGGAATAGATGCCTTATTGGTTTTAAAACTTTTCCAATAAAAATTTGAAAAATTCCTCCAATGAATGCTGCTGTAAATACTGCACCCAATCCTGCTGCTTTAAATGGTAGCATGATTGGTATAAACGCAAAACTTGTTCCTTGAACAATAGGAAGTCTTGCACCAATTTCTTTATAACCAACTGTTTGGATAATTGTTGCAACTCCCGCAACAAACAAAGCCATTTGAATCAAAAATATTTTTTGTTCAGGCGTTTGACCAAAAACCCCAGCCACAATAATAGGAACAGTTATATTGCCAGCAAACATTGCTAACACATGCTGAATTCCTAAAGGTATGGATTTATTTAATGGAAGTTTTTTGTCTGGACTGTTTGTAGAGCCCGATTTTATTTTTCTTGAAGCCATGTAACCTCCGTCGTTATCTTAATTGAGGGTACATTATTGGTTATAAATTAATACAAAAAAAACCTTTGGTTTAGAATAGATCTATTATGAGTAGTTTGTAAAACCTATAATGAACAGATTTGTTTCAACTATAAAGTTTTAAAAACAACCGTTAGATGCGAAGCCAACTACTATTTTTTCTGGATTTATTTCAAATCTTCTTTCACAAGGAAAACCATATTTTTTTGTATTGTATATCATTACAAAGTTTCCTTTTTCATTTTCGAAATCTTCGTCTGGTTTTCCCAACTCCATTTGCAATTTTGTTGCAGATTGACCAATATACTCACTTAACATCTTGTTCTCTTTTTCAATAACTGCATCAGTTTTTTTTTTAACGGTTTGACAACCTGAAAAAAAAATTATTAAAATTAAAAGACTTATTACTGATTTAAATTTTGACATAACTTTAAATAACATTTTTTTTTAAATTAATTATTAACTTTAAAGTTGTATAAATAATTTATCTATAATTATTATTATTATCTTTAATTATATTAACAAATGTGTTCTTTATTTGATAATTCAAGCATATGAATGAAAAAGCCCTAGAAACGATACTAAATGTATTTTTAAAAGAGGTTTTGCCTCTTACTGAAAAGGGTGTTGCTAAAGGCAGTAAAATATTTGGAGCTGCTATAATTAAAAAAGATGATTTATCAGTTGTAATTGCCGAAACAAACAATGAGATAGAAAATCCATTGTGGCATGGAGAAATGCATGCTCTTAAAAAATTTTATGAGTTGGATGCAAATACAAGACCGAATGAAAAAGAATGCATGTTCTTAAGTTCTCATGAACCCTGCAGTATGTGCTTAAGTGCAATCACATTTTCAGGATTTGATAATTTTTATTTTCTTTTTCCTTACAATGACACAAATGATGAATTTAATATTCCACATGATTTAAATATACTTAAAGAAGTATTTAAAATTAATGATGGAGAATATAATAAAGAAAATTCCTACTGGAAAAGTCAAAATATAAATTTGCTGATTGAAAAATTACCCACTTCTAAAAAAGAAAAGATTTTAAGTCAATTAAGAGAAATTAAAAAAAAATATCAAAAATTGTCAAATCAATATCAGGAAAATAAAGATGGGAACTCTATACCATTAAATTAATTAATGAATACAAATCTTAAAATTTCAAATGTAACTAAAATATATCCTGGTTGTGTTGCAAACGACAATGTTTCACTCGAGTTTAATAGTGGTAAAATTTATGCTCTTCTTGGAGAAAATGGTGCTGGAAAATCTACACTAGTTAAAATTTTATCAGGTGTCATCATTCCTGATGAAGGAAAAATTTATTTAAATGAAAATAATCTAAATCTTAATTCGCCATCAGATGCAAAGAAAAATGATATTGGAATGGTATTCCAGCATTTTAATCTTTTTGAAACTTTATCTGTGTTTGAAAACTTAATAATAGATTCAGATGAACAAAGAGAAAGTTTAAGAGAAAAAATTGATTTAATTATGAAAAAATACAATTTTCCAATTGATCTTGATATTCCTGTATTAAATCTGTCAGCAGGTCAAAAACAGAAAGTAGAAATAATAAGATGCCTAATAAGAAATCCAAAAGTTTTAATTATGGATGAGCCAACATCTGTATTAACAGAACAAGAAACAAGTGAATTATTTTTATCTTTGAAAAAATTCTCAGAAGAAGGAATTTTAATTATTTATATTACACATAAACTAAAAGAAGTTATGCAGCTTTGCGATGAAGTTGCGGTAATGAGAAGAGGAAAGTTGGTCTCTGTAAGTGAAATAAAGAATGAAAACATTGAGTCACTTGCCAACAAAATGGTGGGTCAGAACCTAAAAACAATTAAGAAAAAAAAAGCAAAAACTTCATCAGATCAATTGATTAAGATAACTAATCTCAATTTTACAAGTGAAGATCCTTTTGAAACAAATTTAATGGATATTAATTTTTCTGTTAATCGAGGGGAGTGTTTGGGAATTGCTGGTATATCAGGAAATGGCCAAAGTGAATTATTTCAAGTATTAAGCGGTGAAATTATTTCGGAAAAAAAATCTATAGAATTTAATAATAATTACATAGGAGATTTAAATCCTCAAGAAAGAAGAGAATATTTGATGGCCTTTTCTCCAGAGGATAGACTTGAACAGGCTGCAATTCCACAAATGAAAATTTTTGAAAATGTGGCTCTAAACAATTTTAAATCATCAAATTTTTTTAATAATGGATTGATAAATGAAAACAAAATTAAAGAACATTCTAAAAAAATAATTTCTGACTTTAATGTTAATACGGATAACATAGAATTAAAAAGCCAATTTTTGTCTGGAGGAAATTTACAGAAATTAATTATTGGTAGAGAATTAATAACATCTCCTGATTTATTAATTTGTTTTAATCCAACATGGGGTCTTGATGTTGGAGCGATAAATTATATCCATGAAACATTGATTAAAATCAATGAACAAAATAAATCAATTATATTAATATCTACAGACACTGATGAGTTATTAAAATTAAGTGACAAAATTTCAGTAATTCATAAAGGAAAATTATCAAAAATTATGAATGCTGAGGAAGTTACCTCTGAAAAACTTGGGATACTAATGGGAGGAGCAAATTGATTAAAATCGTAAAAAGAGATCAACCATCAAAAGCTATTTTTTTCTTTACACCTGTATTGGCTATTTTTCTAACATTAGTAGCAGGAGGTTTAATTTTTTTTATTTTAGGTTTTAAACCATTTGAAGCTCTTAAATTTTTTTTCATAATTCCAATTGCAGATACATATGGTTTTAGCGAATTACTATTAAAAGCTACACCACTATGTTTAATAGCAATCGGTTTATCTTTTTGTTTTAAAAGCAATAACTGGAATATTGGAGCTGAAGGTCAATTAACTTTTGGGGCGATAGTTTCTGGGGGAGTTGCATTATTATTTTATGAACAAGAAGGGTTTTACATTCTTCCAATAGTAATTTTAGCTGGTGCAATCGGTGGTATGCTGTACGCATCAATACCCGCAATTTTAAAAACTTACTTTAATACAAATGAAATATTAGTAAGTCTTATGTTGGTATATGTCTCAAAATTAATTTTGGACTATCTTGTTGTAGGTCCTTGGAGTAATCCAGAGGGATTTAATTTTCCTGAAACGAGACAGTTTAGTGACTCAGCTAAACTTCCGCTGTTATTTGAAGGACTGAGAATTCACGCAGGAATATTTTTAGCTTTGGCTGCAGTCGTCATTAGTTGGTTTGTTTTTTATAAAACATATTTAGGGTTCCAAATGAAAGTTTCGGGTTTTAGTTTAAAGACAGCAAAATATGCAGGATACAAAGGTAAAAAAATGATCATCCTCGTTTTTTTAATAAGTGGTGCTTGTGCGGGTCTAGCTGGTGTTGGAGAAATAACTGGACCTATTGGACAGCTTCACAGAGAAATTTCACCAGATTATGGTTTTACTGCAATAATTGTAGCGTTTTTGGGCCGTTTGCATCCTGTTGGTATCATCTTTGCATCTCTAGTTGTTGCAATTACTTATCTTGGCGCTGAAACAGCGCAAATATTTATGCAAATACCTAAATATACTGGTCAGGTCTTTCAAGGAATGATTTTATTTTTTCTTCTTGCATCAGACTATTTACTGTTTTTCAAAATTAAATTTATAGGTTCAAAACAATGATCATCGATTTAAATTTTGTTGGACTGATAATTGCTTCAATCATGGCCTCTGCTGTTCCTTTGATTTTAGCTTCTTGTGGCGAACTGATTACAGAAAGGTCTGGTGTCTTAAACCTTGGTGTTGAAGGAATGATGATTATTGGTGCTATTTCAGGTTTTGCATTAATGACTGTTACAGGAAGTTTGATCGTTGCAGTTTTTGGTGCAATGTTAGCTGGAGTTTTAATTTCAACTATTTTTGCATTCCTTACTCAAACATTAATTACAAATCATGTTGCTACCGGTTTAGCGCTAACCATATTTGGAATTGGCATATCAGCGATGATAGGAAAAAATTTTGTAGGAATTCCTGGAAAAGAATTTCCTATTTTATTTGAAAGTTTAAAAGATACAATACCGCTTATAAGTCCAATATTGTTTGGACATTCAATTGTTTTTTATTTTGCTTTTGCTCTACCTTTCATGACTAACTATTTTTTAAAAAAAACAAAAATAGGATTAATAGTAAGAGCTGTGGGAGACTCACCTGAGTCCGCATCTAATCAGGGAATAAATGTTAGGTTAGTTCGTTACGCTTGTATTCTTTACGGAGGCGCAATGAGTGGACTTGCTGGAGCATATTTATCAATGATTTATACTCCACAGTGGATTGAAAATATGACAGGCGGTAGGGGCTGGATTGCATTAGCTCTTGTGGTTTTCTCGACATGGAACCCAATTAAAATTTTAATTGGAGCAATGATTTTTGGAGGATTGACAATTATTCAATTTCATATGCAAGCAATCGGAGTAAGAATTCCTGTACAATTTTTAACAGCTCTACCTTACATAGTTACAATAATAGTTTTAGTTGTAATTTCTCGTGATAGTAGAAAAATAAGACTAAGTACTCCAAGTTCTCTGGGGAAATCTTTTCATAAAGACAATTAATTTAAAAATAATCATTTTTTTTTAGATATTTTAATTTAAATTTAAATAATTAAAAAATCAAAAGGGGAAATAAATTTATGCATAAATTTTTAATTCGTTCTTTCGTCTCTTCTTTAGTTTTATTATTTACATTAACTGTGGCTGCAGTTGCAAAAGATGTTAAAGCAGCATTTGTTTATATTGGTCCAACTGGTGACCATGGATGGACATATCAGCATGATGTAGGTAGAAAAGCTGTTGAAGCTGCCGGATTTAAAACAACTTACGTAGAAGGTGTTCCAGAAAGTGCCGATGCTGAGAGGGTTCTTAGACAATTAGCTAATTCTGGTCATGATGTTATCTTTACAACTAGTTTTGGATACATGAATCCAACTAACAAAGTTGCAAAGGAGTTTCCAAATGTAAAATTTGAGCATGCTACTGGATACAAAAGAGAACATTCAAATGTTTCAACATACGCAGCAAGATTCTACGAAGGTAGAACTATCTTAGGAACAATTGCTGGAACTATGACAAAATCAAATGTTATCGGTTATGTAGCATCTTTTCCAATTCCTGAAGTTATCAGGGGTATCAATTCATTTACTTTAGCAGCTCAAAAAGTTAACCCAAATATTAAAACTAAAATTGTTTGGGCTTTCACTTGGTACGATCCAGGTAAAGAAGCAGAAGCAGCAAAAGCTTTAATTGACCAAGGTGCTGATGTAATTGCTCAACACACAGATAGTACTGCTATTGTTCAAATGGCAGAAAAAGCTGGAGTATATGCTTTTGGACAAGCAAGTGATATGGACAAGTTTGCTCCTAAAGCTGTATTGACTTCAGTTGAAAACAATTGGGGCCCATATTACGTAGACAGAGTTAAGGCTGTTGCGAACGGTACATGGAGCCAAAAAGATACTTGGCATGGTATTGGAGACGGTATGGTTGTGATATCAGATTTAGATTCACAAATGCCAGCTGACCTAAGATCAAAAGTTAAAAAACTTCAAGCAGATTTAGCATCTGGTAAAGTTCATTCTTTCACAGGACCAATTTATGACCAGAAAGGTAATTTAATGGTAGCAGAAGGAAAAACTGCAGATGATGGAATGCTTGCGGGTATGATGACTTATGTTAAAGGTGTTGAAGGAGATATACCTAAGTAATAAGTTTTCATTTAAAAAATTTAAAAGGCCGGTTTTTTAACTGGCCTTTTTTATATCTGATGTTTTTTTTTGATTTCTTCAATCCTTAATTCTTCATAAATTTCAAAGGGCTGTACTATCCAAGGATTATCTGGAAGTCTCTTTGCACAAAAGTCTGGCTCAAATGTTGACTTCTTTTTTTTAAATAATGTTGCAGTTTTAATGTCTTCTATTTTATCTTTAATGGGTTCATATTTTTTTAACCAATCTATACTTTTGTTAAAAGTAATTCCTGTGTCAGATAAATCATCACACAAAAGTATTTTTCCACCCATATTAGGTGCTATCGAACTCATTTCTCTTGAAAAAACAATATCACCCTGCTCATCCTCTACTCCCTTACCACTGTAAGACTCAACTGCAAGATAAGCACATTTTAATTTAAAAATTCTACTTAAAACATCTATCATTGGCGCTGCTCCACGCATGATGCCAATTAGTATGGTTGGTTTATATCCACTTTCATCAATTTGGATTGCTAGTTTCTCAACAGTTTTGTTGTACTCATCCCAGCTGACAATCATTTTTTCAGACATAATTTTTTATATATAGTTATTTAAATAATAAAACTAAAACTGCAAGAACGATAAGTGCTATTATTGAAGAAATTAAAATATACAACCTATGAATGTTTCTTCCTCTTAAATTAAAATAATGTCTTGCTACACCAGAAATAATTGCAATCGCACATAATATTAACCAGTTGTACTGGTGATAAACTAAAAAGCTAGAATGCCCGGAAAGCATTATAAACAAAACTAAAAAAGTTGAATAATTATTGTGAATTGACCGTTGTTTAGCTGCTAAAGATAAACTCATGTCAAATTTTTCGCCCCTTTCACTACTACTAATTATGTTCATTTGATTAGGTATAATTACTGTAAAAACATTACCAAACATATTAGTACCAATGATTAATCCAACACTCAAAATTGCAAATTTAGGTCCAAATAATTTTGTAAGACCAAAAGATACTAGCGTTAACAAAATTATTCCTGTGGATATAAATAAAATATTATTCTCAATTAATTTTGATTTACATAAAAGATCATAAATGAACCAAGCGACAATCAATGATGAAAGCGAGATAATAATAGCATAACTAGGAGGTATTAACAGAACACGCTTATCAACCATTAATACGCCAGCGTTATAATAATAAATTACAACTAATAGCAACATTCCAGTTACAAAAGTTAAGTAACTTTGCCATTTGAAGATTACTAATCTATTTAAATAATCTTGTGGAGGAGATGTTTTTAACCTTGAAAGTTTATAAAAAAAACCAGAATGCATGAGATATCCTTCACCATCGACATCATCACTTGTTATATTTTTATTTAAATTATTATCTAAATAATTAAATAAAAAACTATTACCTACCCATAAAATTGCAAATAATACATGGCCCCATCTTAGAATAACTTCTAACCATTTTATTGTGTAAGGTAAAAATTCCATCAATATTTTATTTTATCTACTTTTTTATCCCAAATTTCAAATGCTTTTAAAGCTTCATCTCTAAGCATTTGCACCATTTTAATTTTCCTATCATCAATTTTTTTTGGAATTTCTGAATAAATAAAGGAGTCATCAAAATCTATATTTTTTGCATCTTCTCTGGTGTTTGCATAATATATTTTATCTAATCTTGACCAATAAATTGCTGAAAGGCACATCGGGCAAGGTTCGCAAGATGTATAAATCTCACATCCAGAAAGATCAAAAGTATTTAAATTTTTACAGGCTTCTCGAATTGCTACTATTTCTCCATGAGCAGTTGGATCATTTGAAGAAGTAACTTTATTTGAACCCTCTGCAATAATCTTATTATCCTTAACTATAACACTTCCAAATGGACCACCAATAGTATTCGCACTATTTATTGAAAGTTCAATTGCTTTTGCCATAAATTTTTTCTTATCTTCCATTTTAATTTTTTATTTTATTTTTAATTTTGTTAATGCTCATTAAAATTCTTTCAGGTGTTGCTGGTGCATTAAGTTCTGGCGCAAACTGATAATTTCCAATTGAAGCAACTGCATCTTTAATTGCATAAAAAACACTCATGGCTAGCATCAAAGGAGGTTCACCAGTTGTTTTTGCTTTATTAACGACTTTTTCTTTATTTAATCCTTCCTTAAAAATTTCTACATTGAATTTTTTTGGAATGTCACTTACTGCAGGTATTTTGTAAGTCGATGGAGAAAAAGTTGTAATCTGCCCGTCTGATTTCCACTTCAATTCCTCTATTGTTAACCATCCTTGTCCTTGCACAAAACCACCCTCTATCTGGCCCAGTTCTAGCGCTGGATTTATTGGTTTACCAGCATCATGTAAAATATCTACTCTTTCCAGTATATTTTCACCCGTCAATGTATCTACAGTTACTTCTGAAACAGCTGCTCCATAACAAAAGTAATAAAAAGGTCTTCCTCTAAATTTTTTTTTATCAAAATTAATTTTAGGTGTTGAATAGAAACCAGATGATGAAAGAGAAATTCTATTTAAATATGCTTCTTGAATTATGCTTTTAAATTCAAATTGTCTGTTTCCAAATATTATAAATTGATCTTTATAGACTGCCTCTTGATTATAGATTTTATATTTTTTCTTAATAAATTTTTCTAAATTTAATTTTATTTTTGCTACTGCATTTAATGCTGCGGCTCCGTTAAGGTCTGTAGTTGATGAAGCGGCGCTGGCTGAAGTATTTGGTACCTTAGCTGTGTTTGTTGATGAAATATGAACTAAATTATATGGTAATCCTAGAGAATTTGCCACTAATTGAGCTATCTTTGTATGGGTCCCCTGACCCATTTCAATTCCTCCATGATTTAAATGAACACTTCCATCTGTGTAAATATGAACTAAGGCTCCAGCTTGATTTAAATGAATTGTAGTAAATGAAATACCAAATTTTAAAGGTGTAATGGCTATACCCTTCTTTTTAAATTTATTTTTTTCGTTAAATTTTCTTATGTCCGAATATCTTTTCTTGTAATTAGATTTACTTTCTAAATTTTTAAATATTTCATTAATGACATTATCTTCAACAGTCATTCCATAATGTGTTACATTTCTTTTGTCTTTTTGATAAAAATTTTTCTTTCTGACTTCTATAGGATCTTTTTTTAGATACCTTGCGATATTATCTATAATATTTTCAATAGCCATCATCCCTTGATTTCCACCAAAGCCTCTAAATGCAGTTGAGGTTGGAATATTTGTTTTACATAAATTATTTATTATCTCGATATCTGAAATATAATATGCATTGTCCACATGAAGCAAAGCTCTCTCGTTTATTGCTGCTGATAAATCAGGTGACATTCCACAATTAGAAGATAAATTTATTTTTAATCCTTCAATGATACCTTCATCATTAAAACCAACTTCATATTCAGATAAAAATTCATGTCGCTTTCCAGTTAAAATTATATCATCATCTCTATCTAATCTTAATTTAACTGGTTGCCCTGATTTTTTTGCCAATAACGCACAAATACATGCTGTCATGAAATTTGTTTCTTTTCCTCCAAACCCACCTCCAATTCTTCTCACCTCAACATTTATTGAATTACTTTTTTGATTAAACATTTTTGCAATTAGTTGTTGTGTTTCTGATGGATGTTGCGTCGAACTATAAACTAAAAAATTATCATCTTCTTTAGGAACAACAAAAGCTGCCTGGCCCTCTAAATAAAAGTGCTCTTGGCTACCAGTTGTAAAATTACCTTTTAAATTGTTTTTTGAATTTGTTATTTTTTTAGAAGGATTACCTTTTTTAACTTTTCTAGGTTTAAATAAAAATTGCTTCTTATTTAAAGCTTCTTTTATCGTGATAACTGGTTTTAAATCTTTATAAGTGATTTTGGCTTTCAATACTGCTTTTCTAGCAAGTTCTGTAGTTGTAGCAGCCACAGCAAATAATGGCTGACCAAAAAACTCTACTTTTTTTTTAGGAAAAATTGGATCACCTTCAAAAACTGGACCCACGTCATTTCTACCAGGGATATCACTTTGGGTAACTACTGTTACCACTCCTTCACTCTTTTTTACTTCAGTTAAGTCTATATTTTTGATTATTGCATGAGCTTTTTTACTTAAACCAATAGCGCCATAAATTGTATTGTTTGGTTCATTAATATCATCAGTGTACTCAGCATATCCACTCACATGCTTATAGGCACTATCATGTGGTCTTATTTCCTCAATGTAGTTCTCTTTACTCATTTAATTTACTCTTGATAAATTTTTAGAATTTATTTCTACAAAACATTTCATCAATAAATTTTTTGCAATCTCGAGTCTGTATTCTTTGCTAGCTCTCATGTCTCCAATAGGACTTAAATCTTTTTCTAAATAATTTTTTGCTAGATCAAAAGTATTGATGGTAAGAGGCTTGTTTTTAAGAATTTTTTCGCATGCCTTAGCTCTTTTTGGTACAGCAGCCATGCCTCCATATGCAATATAAACCTCTTTAATTTTATTTTTGTTAATTTCAAAATTAAAAGATCCACAAACAGATGAAATATCATCATCAAATCTTTTTGAGATCTTAAATGCCTTAAAAATATTTTTCTTAAAAAGCGGTATTTTTATTGAGTAAATAAATTCATTCTTTTTTAATTTAGTTTTTCTGTAATCAAGGAAAAAATTATTTAAAGGTAAAACTTTTCTTTTATTAAAACTTTGAATTAAAACCTCTGCATTCAAAGATAATAGAATTGGTAATGAGTCACCAATTGGAGATGCTGTTGCAATATTGCCGCCTATAGTTCCAACATTTCGAATTTGAACAGAGCCGTATCTCTTTAAAACCAAATAAAAATCTGGATAGTATTTTTTAATTTCTTTTTCAAATTTTATTAAAGGTGTAGCGGAACCAACTTCTAAATAATTTTTACTTACCTTTATAAAATCTAATTCGTTAATTTCTTTTAAATCAATTATAAATGGAATTTCTTTTCTTTCTTTTGTAACTTTTAAAGATAAGTCTGTTCCACCAGCAAGAAAACTAAAATTAGAATGTTTTTTAATTATGTTTTTTAAATCTTTGATATTTTTTGGTGAAAAATAAATTTTATCATCTTTTTTAATATAAACATTTTTGGGTTTAATTTTTTTTAATTGCTGAATAACTTTATTTTTATTTTTAGAAAATTGATCATTCTTATTTATCTTATTTAAACTTTTGGCAGCATCAATTATAGGTCTATAACCAGTACAACGACATAAGTTACCCGATATAGAATCTGTTATTAATTCATTGTTAAGACTTTTATTATTTTTAAACATTGAAAATAAAGACATAACAAATCCTGGGGTACAAAAACCGCATTGGGAACCATGAAATTTTACCATCGCATCTTGCACTGGGTGAAGTTTTCCATTTTGAGAAACCAAATCTTCAACAATTATAAGTTGCTTACCATTCAATGATGGGACAAATGAAATACAAGAATTAATTGCTTTATATTCAATTTTATTGTCGACTAATTCACCTAAAACAATTGTGCATGCACCACAACCACCCTCTGAACATCCTTCTTTAGTTCCAGTCTTTTTTAATTCAGTTCTAATATAACTAAGTAATGTTTGATTTGGATCGGGATTTTTAATTTCTATAAGCTTATCATTTAACAAAAATTTAACAGAACTTGATATCACTTAACTACCTCTGTAAGTAGAATAACTCCAAGGTGAGACAAGTAAAGGAACATGATAATGCTGTGAGGGATCTGAAATACCAAATCTGATAACAACGTCGTCCAAGAATGGTACATCGCTAGCTGAAGATGTATTTTTAAAATAATCACCAATATGAAAAACTAATTCGTATTTACCCTTAATAAAAACGTCTCCCTCCGCTAATGGGGAATTGGCTCTACCGTCGTCATTGAGTTTTATTGATGTTAATTTTTTTCGCTCTGAGTTATTAATATAAAACAGGTCAACCAAAATACCTTTGCCAGGTTTACCAGAATATACATCTAAAACATGAGTTGTGAGCTTTGTCATAAAATTATAGTATCATTTAATTTCAAACTTAAATTATTTAAAGTTATATGGGAACAATAGATAACATTAACGATCTTAACAAGTCTGATTTTTTGTCTGTATTTGGTAATGTTTTTGAAAAAACTGAATCAATTGCTGTGGAAGCTTTTGAGTCAAAACCATTTAAAAACTTTGAAGATATTGTGTTTAAAATGCTTGATATTTATGAAAATTACGAAAAGAATAAAATTTTAGAGATTTTAAATGCACATCCTGAGCTTGCTGTAGCAAAAAAAATGACCTCTGAATCTATATCAGAACAAGCTTCTGCAAAATTAAACCAATGTTCTAATGATGAATATGAGGAATTTAAAAAATTAAATTCAGAATATAAAAAAAAGTTTAATTTTCCTTTTATAATTGCCGTAAAAGGTAAAGATAAACATGAAATACTTATGAATTTTAGACAAAGAATACAAAGTGATGTAGAAAGTGAATTCCTTGAAGCAAAAAAACAAGTAAAAAAAATCGCAACCTTTCGTTTGAATGAGATAAACAAAAAATGAAAAAATTTATAAGTGCAAAAATGATTAACTTAGCAGATCCAAGAATTGGATCTAAAATTATATTTAAAACTGATGATTTTTTTGCAGCTGCTCATAGAATTTTAAACATCGAAACTCCAGTCTTTAAAGATGGACTATTTGACAAACATGGTAAATGGATGGATGGATGGGAAACAAAGAGAAGAAGATCAAAAGGTTTTGATTATTTAATTTTAAAACTTGGTAAACCTGGAAAGATATTTGATATAGACATTGACACAACACACTTCAATGGAAACCAGCCCACACATGCTTCTTTAGAGGGCTGCTTAAGTAAAACAAAGCCCAATAAAAAAACAAAATGGATTTCTTTACTCAGCAAAAAAAAACTTGGGCCAAGCCGAAACCATAGCTTCAAATCAAACAACAAATCTGTTTTTAATTATATAAGACTTAACATTTTTCCAGATGGTGGAGTTGCTAGACTAAGACTTTATGGAAAAATTGAAATGGAGAAAAACTTTTTAAGTAACAAAACTATCAACCTTACGTCTGTTTTAAATGGCGCTTCAATTATTGGTTGTAATAATGAACATTTTGGCAGAGCTGAAAATGTCATAGCGCCTGGTAAAGGAAAAAATATGGGAGATGGTTGGGAAACAAGAAGAAGTAGAGGAAAAAACTTTGATTGGCTTATAATAAAATTTGGAAAACCAGGATTAATAAAAAAATTAGAGATAGATACCCATCATTTTAAAGGAAACTATCCAGATAGTTGTTCAATTCAAACTGCAAGTATTTCAAAAAATCTGTCCAATAAATCAATTGTCAATAATTCAAAAAATTGGAAGTTTATTTTAAATAAGTCAAAGCTGTCAGCTCACAAGAAACATATTTTTAAAAAATTCCTAATTAAAAGAAGTAAGGAAAATTTTCTTAAAATAAATATCTATCCAGATGGTGGAATTTCAAGAATAAGGGCATTTGGAAATTTTGTGAAATGAAATTAATAAAAGCAAAAAAAATAACTAAAAAAAATTTTTCTAAATTTGGTCAATTAATAGATACATCTAAAAAAAATCCTATAAATATTAATGATGGTTATGCAAAAAGATTTGATAATTTAATCAATATAGATACTTCTAAAAAAAAAGGAAAAGCAATAGTTAGTATTTTTAGAGCAAAAAAAAGAAAGTTTCCTATGAAAATTGACATGATGGAAAAACATCCTTTAGGAAGCCAAGCCTTTATACCAATGGAGGATACAAAATTTTTAGTATTTGTAGCACCAAGAGGAGATAAACCAGATGTAAATAAAATTCAATCCTTTGTAGTCCCAAAACAAACTGGCGTAAATTACAATGCTGGTATTTGGCACTTTCCACTGATTTCTATGAAAAATATGAATTTTCTAATTGTTGATAGAAAGGGAAAAGGAAACAATCTTGTAATTTATAAATTTAAAAAAGATAAAATTATTTTAAAAAAATGAAAAAAAAATATCCAAGAGATTTGGTAGGATATGGTTCCAAAAAAGTTAAGGTAAGATGGCCTGGTAATGCTAAGTTGGCTTTACAATTTGTACTTAATTATGAAGAAGGAGCTGAGAATTGTACCCTTCATGGTGATAAAACTTCAGAAGTATTTTTGTCAGAAATTATAGGAGCAAAACCAATTAAAGGACGGCACCTAAATATGGAGTCAATTTATGAATATGGATCAAGAAGAGGCTTTTGGAGAATTCACGATTTATTTAATAAAAAAAAAATTCCACTTACTATTTTTGGAGTTGGTATGGCCTTAGAGAGAAATAAAGAAGTTTGTTCAGCTATAAAAAAAGCAAATTATGAAGTTGCTAGTCACGGGTGGCGATGGATTGATTATCAAAATGTATCAAAGAAAAAAGAAAAGAATGATATGAAACTTGCAATAAAATCTATAAAAAAAATTTTTGGTACTCAACCTGCTGGTTGGTACACTGGCAGGTGTAGTGCGAATACTTTAGATTTAGTAATTGATAATGGTAATTTTTTATACTGTAGCGATACATACAGTGATGATCTTCCTTATTGGATAAAAAAAGGTAATAAAAAACAACTCATGGTTCCTTACACACTTGATAACAATGATATGAGATTTGCAACCAATCAAGGTTTTAATTCAGGTGAACAATTTTATAATTATTTAAAAGATAGTTTCGATGCTCTTTATGAGGAAGGAAAAACCTCACCAAAAATGATGTCTGTTGGCTTGCATTGTAGATTAATTGGAAGGCCTGGTAGAATACAGTCGCTTAAAAAATTTTTAAATTATATTCATAAATTTAAAGATATTTGGATTTGCAAAAGAGTGGATATAGCAAAGCATTGGATAAAAAATTATAGTTAAAATTTTTATTATTGTTCTGCAGCTATAGAAGTATAATGAGCAACTGCCTCTATTTCCTCATCAGTTAGTATACCCTCCATTGCAGGCATTACTCCTATACCGTTTCTAACTGCCATTATAATTCTTTGAATATCAGGTCTGATTTCATTTAAATTTGGACCAACCATTGCGTTCGATCCAGCATCTGAGAGCATATGGCATGCTGCACAATTACCAGCTCCTAGAAAAACTTCTTTTCCTTTATTAAATAATTCATCAGCATTAACATAAATATTTGATGAAAAGAACATTATAAAGAAAGCTATAAAATATTTTAAAAATAATTTTTTCACTATAAATTTGGTATCATAAATAAAAAAAACTAAAAAGATAAATTTCTTTAATGGAAAAACAGATCAAAAGAACAATTTTAGAACAAGGAAGAGACTGGTTCAAATCTGATAGAAAAGTAATACTTGCAAGAGTAATACAGACATGGGGTTCTTCACCTTGCCCAGTTGGAAGTAACATGATTGTTAACGATAAAGGTGAATTTTTTGGATCTGTTTCCGGGGGATGTGTCGAAGCAAATGTAATAGAAGAATGCTTAGATTTATTAAAAAATAATAATTCATTTAAGCAATTAGAATTTAAAGTATCTGATGACAACGCCTGGAATGTGGGCCTTGCTTGCGGAGGTGAAATCAAAATTTATATTGAGAAAATAAATTCATGAAATTAGAAATACTCAATGAAATAATTAAAAAAAAATCTTCTAGTCAAAATTTTGCTTTACTTACAAATCTGACAAATGGAAATAGTGAAATTTTTGAATTTGGTAAATTATTAAGTATCGATTTTGAGAATTATAAAAAACAAATAGAGAATTATCATAGTTTAAAAAAAAATGGAGTAATTGATGGTACTCAAATATTCATCCAAAATTTTACAAAACCAATAGAGGTTATTATAGTAGGAGCAGTTCATATTGCTCAATATTTAGTTGATTTATTTAAAAATCTGAATTTTGTAATCACAATAGTTGATCCTAGAAAATTTTTTATTACTTACGAAAGATTTCCAAATGTAAAAATTATAAATGATTGGCCTGAAGAAATTTTTAAGAAATTAGAAACAGACTCTAATAATGCTTTAATCACTTTAACTCATGATCCAAAAATAGATGATCCAGCATTAAAGCATGCACTGAAAAATAAATTTTTTTATATTGGGGCGCTTGGAAGCAAAAAAACTCATACCAAAAGATGTCAAAGATTAAAGGAGAGTGGATTTACTGAAGAAGAAATAGCTTCCATACACGGCCCAATAGGCATTAAACTTGGAGGAAAATCTGGTCCTGAAATAGCTCTTTCAATTGTTTCTCAACTTGTTCTGGAGTCTAACAAATTATTATTGAACTCTAAAAAATAAAAAAATAAATTGATTAAATGAAAAAAGGTTACGTTGTTTGTGTTTACGAAAATATAAAAGACCAAGAACTTTTAAATAATTATGCATCAAAATCAAAAAGTGCTGTTGATAAATATAAGGGTATTTTTTTGGTAAGAGGAGGAAATAAGATTACAACCGAAGGAAAAGAATTTGTTAGAACAGTAGTAATCGAATTTGAAACATTTGATATAGCTAAAAATTTTTTTTACTCAGAGGAATATCAAGCTGCACATGCTATCTTAGCTAATAGTGTTATTAGAAATCATCAAATAATCGAAGGCAATTAATATTGTATTGGCTCGGGATCAATACTTCTCCATAAATACCAAGTAGCAACTGAACAATATGGTGAAAATCTTTTATTCAGTAACCTTACGTAAGATTCTGGTGGTAAATACTTCTTATTATAATTTTTTGAAATAGCTCTTAATAAACCAATATCTTGTATTGGCCAAATATTAGGACGATTGTAAGTAAACAATAAAATCATTTCAGCTGACCATCTTCCAATTTGTCTTAATTTAGAAAGATAAATTATAGCATCTTCATCAGACATGCTTGGAATTATTTTTGGATTAAATGTTTTGCTTAATACTTGTTCTGCTAAACTTTTTATACCTTTTACTTTTTGTCTACTTAATCCACAGCTTTTTAATTGAGAGCTAGATAATTTGCTTACTGTTTTTGCATTAATTTTATTTTTACACTTTTTTTTAAACTTTAAAAAAACTGAGTTAGCAGCAGCTACACTAATTTGTTGACCAATAATACTTTTGCAAAGCGAGAAAAAAACATCTCTTCTTGATGTGAGAACAGTTTCTGATGGTGACTTATATTTTTTAATTAGAGAAGACATAATTTTATCTTTTTTTGACAGATATCTTTTAGCTGTGTTCCAGTATGGAGGAATTTTACTCATGACGTGAAACAGATAACTTTTTTTTCAAATACATCTCTCTTCTAAATATAATAATAGATGAAACAATAACCAATAAAGCACCTAATAAAGTTTTAGAAGTTGGTATTTCATTCCAAATAAAATATCCAAATATTATTGCAAATACTAATCCAAGATATTTTAAAGGAGAAACCAAACTCACTTCTGAATATTTATATGATTGTGATAGCCATAAATTTGCAAGACCACCTAATATACCAACCATTGATAGTAAAAATAAATCAAGTAAAGTTGGCAAGACCCATCCCTGATAAAAAGATAAAAAACTTAGAAGCATTATCGAGAAAGAAAAGAAAAAACTAATCAACCATGCAGGCTCAGTTGATGATAATTTTCTTATAGCAATAGCAACATAAGATAGACCTAAGCAAAAAATTATTGGATAAATATAATATAAATTTAAAGAGCTAAAACCTGGTTCAGTTATAAAAATTATACCAACAAATCCAACTAAAACCGCTAACCATCGATAAAGGCCTACTTTTTCATTTAATAAAAAAATTGAAAATATGGTGATAAATATTGGTGCTGCAAAAGAAATACTTACAACTGTTGCTAAAGGTAAATTTCTTAATGCTACAAATATAGAAACCAAAGCAATTAATCCTGCTAAACATCTTTTAAAATGAAGAAATGGTCTAGTTGTTTTATAAAAATCTAAATATCTGTCTTTAGGGATAAGAAATAAAATAGGAATTATTCCACAAAATCCCCTGAAAAATAATACTTGTCCAACAGGATAGTCATCAGACCATTTAACAATCACATCCATAAGTGAAAATGCACATACCGATATGAACATATAAAAAAAGCCTAATTGATTTTTTGATAGCATATGATTAACTCTAAATTAATTAAGTTAATAATCAATGGAAATAGCAATTTTAGGATTGGGGTGTTTTTGGGGACCAGAAATTAAGTTTAGTAAACTTGATGGAATTATAAAAACAGAAGTAGGTTATTGTGGAGGTAACACTGCTGAAACAAATTACAAAGAAGTATGCTCTGGTACAACTAATCATGCTGAAGTGGTTAAGTTAGATTTTGATCCAAAAGTTATATCTTATGAAAAAATTCTTGAATATTTTTTTGAAATTCATGACCCAACAACCTTGAATTCTCAAGGACCAGATTTTGGAACTCAATATAGAAGTGAAATATTTTATTTAAATGATCAGCAAAAAATTATTGCTGAAAAAATGATAGAAAAAGAAAACTTCAAATTATCAGGAAAAGTTGTAACTAAAACCTCTTTAGTTAAAAATTATTGCCAAGCTGAAGAGTATCATCAACGATATTTGGAAAAAAGATAAAATGTCGTTAGTTGATACAAATTGGTTAGAAAATAATATTGAAAAAGTAAAAATTATTGATTGTTCATGGCATATGCCTCAAACTCAAAGGAACGGCTTTGACGAGTATAATAAAGAACATATTCCAAATGCTATTTTTTTCGATTTAGATAAAAATTCTAAATTAGATACTGATTTACCTCATATGCTAACTGATAGTAAATCTTGGGAAAAAATAATGAGTAACATGGGTATAGAAAATAACGATAGAATAGTAGTTTACGATAACTCTGATGTTATTAGCTCTTGCAGATGTTGGTACAATTTAATTTATTATGGTCACGATCCTAAATTAGTTCATATTCTAGATGGTGGATTAAAAAAATGGAAAATAGAAAATAAATCTACAGATAACAAAAATGTAACCACTCAAACTTCTAAGTATACATGTAAAGAAAATATAGAACTTGTTAAAAATAAAAAACAAATAGATGAAAATATCAATAAGCAAGAATTTAATGTTGTTGATGCAAGAAGTAGAGAAAGATTTGAAGGCAAAGTTGCAGAGCCAAGAAAAGGTCTAAGAAGTGGATCAATAAAAAATTCTTTTTGTTTACCCTTTTCTGAATTAATAAATGAAGACCACACTTTTGTTAGTAAAGACAAAATAATGGAAAAATTTAAGTCTTTTAAATTTGACCAGAATAAAAATATAGTATTTTCATGTGGTTCTGGAGTAACTGCAAGTGTATTGGCACTAGCTTATTCTTTAATAAATGCTAAATATATGCCGACTATTTATGATGGCTCTTGGGCGGAGTATGGAAAAAACTAAAATATGAAAACATCTACAAAAATAACAAGTATAGTAATTATATTCTTCTTAATCATTGCTACGGTGATCATAGGTCGAACAATGATTGGAAATCATTTTAAGAAAAAATTTAGTAAAAGACCTCCTCCTGGAATAATTGTAACTACTACTCAAGAAAGAGTTTTTGAAAATGTAGTTAGTACCTATGGGACTGCAGCTCCAGTTAAAACACAGTCATTTAAGGTTGAAAAGTATGAAATTCTTAAACCAATAAATTTTAACAAAAAGGTTAAAAAAGGTGATGTTATTGCTAATCTAAAAAATAGAAAAATTATCGCTCAATTTGATGGAGTTATTGGAAAAAGGGAATTCTCTGAAGATTTAGAAGTATCAAAATCTTCTTTATTAATTAATCTTGAGGATACTAGCTCACTATATTGTGATGTTGATATACCTGAAATTTTTGTTCCGTTTATAAAAGTTGGTTTGCCTGTTGATATAAAATTCTCAGGATACAAAAATAAAATTTACAAAGGTGAAGTTGACTCCTTCGCAAGCAGAATAAGTCAAGACACCAGATCTTTAGCTACAAGAATAAAGATGGACAATAAATCTGGAGAAATATTACCAGGTTCATTTTTAGAAATTTCAATTAAATATAATGTAAGAGATGGTTTAAGTGCACCTGATACAAGCACAATAGTCGAAGGTGAGAATATATTTATATACAAAGTTGACGAAAAAAATAAAGTAATGAAAACAAACGTTACTATAGGTGATAGATATTTAGGATTTGTAGAGATTTTAGATGGATTAAATAAAGGTGATAAAATTGTTGCAGAGGGAACAAAAAAAGTTAGGCCAAACTTAACGATCAGACCTATTGAAAAAGGTGCAAAGAAAAAACAAGGAAATTCTGGTTGGGGTAAAAAAAAGGGATCCAAAAAAGCTGAAGATAAAAAAGGTAAATTTGATTGGTTAAAAAATATTTTTAAAAAATCTGAAAAAGAAAAAAAATAATTAAATGTATATAACCGAAGTTAGTATTAAACGTCCAGTTGTTGCTTGGGTAATGTCTTTAATACTAATTATTTTTGGGATATTTGTATTTGCAGAACTACCTGTTCGAGAACTTCCAGATGGAATACAGCCCCCCGTAGTTCAGGTTCAAACAGATTATAAATCAGCATCAGCAGAAATTGTTGACGAAGAAATTACGCAAAAACTTGAAGATGTTATAGGCGGTGCAGAAGGTATTAAAAACATAGACTCTAGCTCTTTAAATGGAAGAAGCAGAATTAATATTCAATTTAATACTGATATAGACTTAGACGATGCAGCAAATGACATTAGGGAAAGAGTTGCGCGTGTTGTTGATAATTTACCTAGCGAAGCTAATCCACCCCAAATTCTAAAACAAGCTGCAGGTTTTACAACTACTATGTGGGTAGCACTTACATCTCCTACATGGAACGATCTAGATCTTGGAGATTATGCTGAAAGATATCTTATAGATGCATTTTCAAGTGTTCCAAATGTTGGTAGAATTTTAGTTGGTGGACTAAGAGAGCTGAGTGTAAGAGTATGGATAGACCCTATCAAATTAGCAGCTAATAACCTGACAATTCAAGAAGTTGAAAGAGCTTTAAGAAATGAAAATCTTAATATTCCTGCTGGTACCTTAGAAGCAAATAATAAAGATTTAACTTTAAATATAGATAAATCTTATTCAAACATCGATACTATTAAGCAACTTCCTCTTAGAAAAAATAAAGACAAAGTAGTAATACTATCTGATGTAGCAAATGTTGAGTTTGGACCTGTTTCAGAAAAAACGTTATTCAAAGCACAAAGTAAAAATGCACTAAACCTAAAAACTGTTGGAATTGGTATTTATGCTAAAAGTGGAGCTTCAACAGTAGAGTTATCAAATCAAATTAAAGTTAAAATAAAAGAGCTTAATAAATCACTACCAGATGGATTAAATTTGGAAATAGCTTTTAATAGAGCAACATATATTGGTGCTGCAATCGAAGAGGTTTACAAAAGTTTAATTATTGCTTTTGTTTTAGTGGTTTTAATAATTTATCTTTTTCTTGGAAATCTTAAAGCTGTCATAGTACCAGCTGTAGCTCTTCCAGTTAGTTTGATTGGTTCATTTCTTGGATTGTACATTTTTGATCTTTCCATAAATATTTTTGTATTATTAAGTTTTATTTTAGCAATAGGAATAATTACTGATGACTCTGTAATTATGACTGACGCTATTTATACGAGAATAGAAAATGGTGAAACACCGTTAGTCGCTGCTTATAGAGGTTCAAAACAAATTACTTTTGCAATTATTGCAACTACATTAATTTTAATTGCAGTGTTTTTACCGCTAATTTTTATTAAAGGAATATCTGGAACATTATTCAAAGAGACAGCGATAGCATTATCATTTTCGATTGTAGTATCATCTTTTGTAGCACTAACTCTGTCTCCAATGCTTGGAAGTAAGTTTTTAAATAAAAAAGAAAAAATTAATTTTTTAGTTAAAAAATTTAATAATGGATTTAAATCTTTTACTGGATTTTACATAGACTCACTTAAGTACTGGATAAACAGGCAAAAAACAATTTCGATATTTATTATTTTTATAATTGCTGCATCTACATATCTTTTTAATTTTTCAAAAAAAGAATTATTACCTATGGAAGACAGAGGTTCTTATTTAATAATAGGATCAACAGATGAAGGTAGTTCATTTGAGTATACTCAAGAAAAAGCTCAGATAATTGAGGGTAGAATATTGAGATTACTACAGGCAGAAGATAGTCCATACGAAAGACTAATTATGAGAGTTCCTGGCTTTGGAAGATCTGCTACGACTTACAACACTTTTATAATAATTGCTTTACTTGATGAATGGAAAAATAGAGAAAAAAATAGTCAAACTGTATTAAGGGAAGCTATTGGACAAGTAGTTTCGGTTCCAGAAACTTTTGCTTTTCCAATATCCCCACAAGGAATAAGAGTTTCAAGCTACAACAAACCGGTTCAAATGGTTATTTATGGGTCAAGCTATGAGGAATTAGAGGATATTCAAAATAGTGTTCTGAGAGAATTAAGAAAAAATAGAAACATGTTCAGAATTGAAAGTGATTACACAAAAAACAAACCTGAAGTTAAATTAATCACCAACAAAAATCGAGCTAATGACTTAGGTGTTTCTACAGAGAATATTGGCAGAACCCTTGAGACACTTTATGGAGGAAAAAGAGTTACCTCCT
This sequence comes from uncultured Pelagibacteraceae bacterium, assembly GCA_902588855.1. Lineage (GTDB taxonomy): Bacteria > Pseudomonadota > Alphaproteobacteria > Pelagibacterales > Pelagibacteraceae > Pelagibacter. The sequence continues at coordinate 29,183 of CACIQS010000010.1, forward strand.
TTAGTAAGGAAGGAAGAGAATACCCAATAATCTTGCAGCAATATTTAGTTGATAGACGTGACCAAGACGGTTTATCAAAAATATTTGTAAGATCCGAAACAACAGGAAAACTAGTTTCTGTGGCAAGTCTTGTGGAATTTGATGAAAAAGGGACAGCTGAGGCATTACCAAGATACAATCGACAAAGAGCAGTTACAATTTCAGCTGCACTATCAGAAAATTATACCCTCACAGAAGCTGTTAAATATTTAGAAGATGTGATGTTAAAAGTTGCACCCCAAAACCAGATTACTTGGAAAGGAAAATCAGAAGAATTAAAAGAAACTACAAATGAAATATATTTGATTTTTGCTTTAGCTTTATTGACTGCTTATTTAGTAATGGCAGCAACATTTAACTCTTTTGTTCACCCTTTCATAATTATTTTAACGGTTCCTTTAGCTGTATTTGGTGGTCTAGTATTTATTTTATTTTTAAATAGTTCAGTCAATATTTTTTCACAAATTGCCCTTATCATTCTTATTGGTATTTCAACGAAGAATAGTATTTTAATTGTCGATTATGCTAACCAAATAAGAACAACAGGTGTTAAAATTCAAGAAGCAGTATTGAAAGCCTGTAAGCTAAGAATAAGACCTATCATAATGACATCATTAAGTACTATGATTGCAATGATACCTTTGGTTATAGGAAATATAGGTCCTGGTGCTGGTGAAGGATCAAGATTAGCTGTTGGTGCAACTATTTTAGGTGGAATGATTATATCAACATTCTTTACTCTTTATGTAACTCCAACAATGTATTTGGCGTTGGCGAAGAATACTAAGCGAATTGATGCAGTGGATATAGAACTAAAAAAACAATTAAATTAAAAAATAATATACTTACTTGTAGTCAATTTATTTTTACAATTTGATAATTGTTTTTTGTAAAGGTTAGACTGTTTTTCTACTCTTTTAGCTAAATTAATAACTTTGTTATTTTTTTTATAATTTTTGTAATTACCCCACCCCTCGTGATATGCAACATATTGCCTAAAAGCATCTTTCTTTGAAACTTTTAAAATTTCCTCAGTTTTGTTTGTGTACCAGCCAATGAAATCTACACTATCTTTAAATCTTGTTCTTGTTGCAAATTTATTTCCTGTTTCTTCTTTATATTGTTTCCATGTACCTTTAACTGCTTGCGAATATCCAAAAGAACTGGAAGGTCTTTTGTAAGGGATAACTTTAAATATTTTTTGTCTAGGAGGTTTTGCCAACCTATCAAAACTAGATTCCATCTTTATTATAGCTAATTGTAAATACACGGGGGTGCCCCACTTTGCCTCTGTTTTTTTTGCGTGCTTGTACCATAAATACCTTTCGTTAAATATTGAACAACCATCTGCAGTGTTAGATGGAATAGATGAACAAGCAGAAAGTAAAATAAAATTAAATAATAAAAAAAAATATTTATATTTTTGAAAAAAATATTTCATTAATCTTGTAGTTTTATTTATCAAATTAATTTAAAAGGTAAAAGATGAGTTATTTAGTTTTAGTTAGACACGGTCAAAGTGTTTGGAATTTAGAAAAAAAATTTACTGGATGGGTAGACGTTGAATTGACAGAAAATGGTAAATTAGAAGCAAAAAAAGCAGGTGAATTAATTAGTAAAAATAACCTATTAATTGATCATTATTTTTCTTCTGTTCAATTAAGAGCCAAAAATACACTAAAAATAATTCAAGAAGAATTAAAGGATAATAAAGCTCCTACCGAAGCATGGGAATTAAATGAAAGACATTATGGTGCGCTTACTGGGCTTAACAAGGATGAAATGAAGATAAAATTGGGAGAAGATAAGGTTCATCAGTTCAGAAGATCCTGGGATTTAAGACCTGAGCCTCTTAACAAAGAAAACCCATACCATCCATCAAATATAGAAATTTATAAAAATATACCTAAAGATAGAATCCCTAGTACAGAATCTCTTAAAGATACATATGAAAGAGTAATAGATTTTTAT
>CACIQS010000011.1 GCA_902588855.1 uncultured Pelagibacteraceae bacterium
AATGTCTAAATTAAAAGGTTTATTATTAACTCAAGGAATGCATGGAATGATTAGTCAAGTCGAGGGACTTGCAAAAGCACTTGATATTGATTTTACACACCACAAGGTTGAACTAAAAAATATTTGGAAACTAGTTCCTCCGAAATTTACCCCAATTTCTCAAAACGTTTATAAAAAAGTTGGTGATATAGATTTTGATTTAATAATCTCCTGTGGAAGAAAAAGTGTAATTCCCTCTATTCATTTAAAAAGTATTTCTAAAAAAAAGGTATTTAATATTCATATCCAAGATCCAAAAATAGATTTTAATCATTTTGATTTTATTGTTGCACCTGAACATGATGGAATAAATGGTGAAAATGTTATTAGAACTAAAGGAGCTATTCATTATCTTTCAGAGAGCGAAATTGAGTACAATAAAGATTATTTAAAATCTTTTATCAAACAAGATGAAAGAAAAATTTGGTGCTTAATTGTGGGTGGTCCAACAAAATACTATGATTATTCAACTAAGAATATGAAACATATTTTCTCAATGTTTTATAAATTAATGAAGAAATATGATTTTCAATTAGTAGTAATCCCATCAATGAGAACCCCAATAAATACCATTCACTATGCAAAAGAGTTTTTTGGGGAAAATCATACAGTAATAATGAATGTAGATAAAAAAGCATATTTGTCTGCTTTAGCTTTATCAGAAAATATTGTTGTGACATGTGACTCTAGCTCTATGATTTCAGAAGCTGCTTTGACTGGTAAACCAATCTATGTTGCTAATATTTTACCAAAAAAGAATGATAAAAGATTCCAAAAATTTAGAAATTTATTTAGAGAATTAAATATAACTAGAAACTTAGGCGAAGAAATAGAAAATTGGAACTATGAAAAACTAGATGAAACAAATAGAGTAGCAAATATTATTAAACAAAAAATAAATTTTTAATGTCATTTTTAAATTCAATTCAAACTCACTCAAAGAAACATGATTTTCCGTTTGATCATTGGGAATATCATAATGCACTTACAGATGGAGCAATTGAAGAAATTGTTAAAGCTGATATCCCTGATGTGAGTAAGCATAACCTTAGCTATGATGGAACTAGAGCAATAGATGGTGGTGCTGCTGAATTTAGAGAAGGTATAGCATCTGGTGGTAAAGCAATTAAATTTAGATGTTTTGTAACCAAAGAAAATGAAAAACAATTTCCAAATCTAGTAAAATTTATTAACGAACTTCAATCTCAAGAAGTTCATCAAACTATTTCAAAAATGATTGGTAAAGATCTTTCAAATTCATATGTAAGGGTTGAAGTGATTTGTGATCGACAGGGTTTTTGGTTAAAGCCTCATTGCGATATTAAAGAAAAATTAATGTCAGGCTTAATATTTGTGAATAATGCTAATGAATCTGAAGATTTGGGAACTGATTTTTATAATGAAAAATTAGAAAAAGTTAAAACCGTTCCTTATAAAAATAATTATGGCTATATGTTTACTAGTGGAACAAATACTTGGCACGGTATGGAAAAAAAAACTATAGTTAAAGAGAGACGATGCATTCAAGTAAACTACGTAACTTTTGAAACCGACTGGAAAGTAAATCCTTAAATATCTTGAAGTGAAGTAACTTCTAATTTTTTAGTTTTAAGCGATCTTATTGCTTCTAAACAAGCTTGTGCGGTAGACATATTTGTACAATATGGAACTTTATTTTTAAGTGTTGCTCTTCTAAGAGCAATTGCATCACTTAATCTATGCTCTGAGTTTCCTCCACCGGTATTGATCACAAGTGCAATTTTTTTTGAGTCTAAAACATCCACAATATGAGGAGATCCACTGCTTACTTTGTTAATTATTTTACATTTCATTCTATGCTTTCTAATGTATTCTGCAGTACCTTTAGTTGCACATAGCTTGAAGTTTAATTTGATTAATTCTTTAGCTAAATCTATTCCCTCATCTTTGTGAGAGTCTTTTAATGATACAAAAGCTAGCCCTTGTTTAGGTAAAGAATTTGCAGCGCCAATTTGACTTTTTGCAAATGCCATTCCAAAGTTTTTATCAAATCCCATAACTTCACCTGTTGATTTCATTTCAGGCCCCAAAAGTAAATCACTATTTGGAAATTTATTAAAAGGAAATACAGCTTCTTTTACTGCATACATTCCTTTTGATTTATCTTTTAAATTAAATTTAGATATTTTTTCACCAGCCATTATACGTGATGCAATTTTAGCTAGCGGGAGACCTTTAGCTTTCGATACAAATGGTACTGTTCTACTTGCTCTTGGATTTACCTCAATTACATAAATTTCATCTTTTTTGATTGCAAATTGAACATTCATGAAACCTTTAACTTTTAAAGCTATAGCTAATTTTTTAGTTTGATTTTCTATTTCTTTAATTAAGTATGGTTTAATAGATACTGGAGGTAAACTGCATGCGGAATCCCCAGAGTGAATTCCTGCTTCTTCAATATGTTGCATAATTCCAGCAACATGAACTTGCTTTCCATCTGATATCGCATCAACATCTACTTCCATTGCATGGTCAATAAATTTATCAATAAGAATTGAATTTTCTTCAGCAGCTTTAAAAGCTTCCTCAACAAAATTTTTAAGTTGACTTTTTTCGTGAACAATTTCCATTGCTCTTCCACCCAATACATAAGATGGTCTAACCATTAAAGGTAGACCAATATTTTCTGCTATTTGAATTGCTTGCTTGAAGGTTTTGGCAATTCCACTTTCTGCTTGTTTAAGTTTTAGTTTATTTAATAAATTTCTGAATCTGTCTCTGTCTTCTGCTAAATCAATTGAAGTATATTGTGTTCCTAAAATTGGTAATTTGTTTTCATGTAAAAATTTTGCAAGTTTTATAGGAGTTTGACCACCGAATTGAGCAATCACACCAACTAAGTTTCCTTTTTCTTTTTCTTTTTTAATTATATTAAAAACATATTCTTCTTTTAATGGTTCAAAATATAATCGATCACTTGTGTCATAATCTGTTGATACAGTTTCAGGGTTACAGTTGACCATTATTGTTTCAAAACCTGCATCTTTCAATGAAAAACTAGCCTGACAGCAGCAATAATCAAACTCAATTCCTTGACCTATTCTGTTTGGTCCACCACCAAGTATAATTATTTTTTTTCTTTGAGTTGGATCTGCTTCACATTCAGAGTTAATTGAAAAATTTCTTTGATATGTAGAATACATGTAAGGAGTGAATGATTTAAATTCAGCAGCACAAGTGTCTACTTTTTTAAATACAGGTAATATTTTTAGAGCCATTCTTTTTCGTCTAACATTATCTTCAGATAAGTTTGTTAATTCAGATAGTTTTTTATCTGAAAATCCAATTGATTTTATTCGATTAAACTCATTAAAATTTTTAGGTAATCCTTTGTTTTTTATCTTATTTTCATTGTCTACAATTTCTTTAATTTGTTCTAAAAACCAAGGATCAATTTTAGATAATCTATAAATTATTTTTAAACTGATTTTTTTTCTTATTGCTTCTGCAACTAGTAGAATTTTATTTGGGATATTCTCTTTTAATTTTTTCTCAATTTGTTTTTTATTCAAATCAAAAATTCTATCTAAACCTGAAAATCCAGTTTCAAGGGAAACAAGAGCTTTTTGTACTGATTCTTTAAAATTTCTACCAATTGCCATTGCTTCACCAACTGATTTCATAGAAGTTCCCAATGTAGCTGGAGAAGTTGAAAATTTTTCGAAAGTGAATCTTGGAATTTTTGTTACCACATAATCTATACTTGGCTCAAATGATGCTGGTGTTACTTTTGTAATTTCATTTTTTAATTCATCCAAAGTGTAGCCAACGGCAAGTTTGGCAGCTACTTTGGCGATTGGAAAACCAGTTGCTTTTGATGCAAGTGCAGATGAACGAGATACTCTTGGGTTCATTTCAATTACAACCATTCTTCCATTTTTAGGATTAATTGCGAACTGAACATTTGATCCACCTGTTTCAACTCCAATTTTTCTAAGACATGCAATTGATGCGTTTCTCATCACTTGATATTCTTTATCAGTAAGAGTTAAAGCTGGAGCAACCGTAACGGAGTCACCTGTGTGGATTCCCATTGGATCGATATTTTCTATAGAGCAGATAATGATACAGTTGTCTTTTTTATCTCTTACAACCTCCATCTCAAATTCTTTCCAACCTTCTAGGCACTCTTCAACTAAGACTTGGCTTACAGGGGACTCATGCAATCCACTTTTAATTATTTTCAAATAATCTTTTTTATTTTTTGCAATACCGCCCCCAAGTCCTCCTAAAGTAAATGCGGGTCTAATTATTGCCGGTAATCCAATTTTATTTAAAACTTTAGATGCTTGGTTTATATTATTTACAATTTCAGATTTAGGTAAATCTAATCCAATATCGATCATATTTTTTCTAAATTTCTTCCTATCTTCAGCGTTAGAAATGGCTTTGGAATTCGCACCAATAAGTTCAATTTTATTTTTTTTTAGTATTCCTTTTTTTTCAGCTTCCATTGCAAGATTAAGCGCAGTTTGACCACCCATTGTTGGAAGGATTGCATCAGGTTTTTCTTTTTTAAGTATTTTTTCTAAAACTTCTAAAGTAATAGGTTCAATATATGTTTTATCTGCAACATCAGGATCAGTCATTATAGTTGCAGGATTTGAGTTTATTAAAACTACCTTATAACCTTCATCTTTTAACGCTTTGCACGCTTGAGTTCCTGAATAATCAAACTCACATGCTTGACCAATAATAATTGGACCAGCACCTACAACTAATATTTTTTTAAGATCTTTTCTTTTTGGCATTTTTTTTCATATTGTTAATAAATTCTTTAAATAAATAGACACTATCTTGTGGTCCAGGGTTAGACTCAGGGTGATATTGAACAGAAAATACAGGTTTGTTTTTTAACTTAATACCCTCAATACTATTATCAAATAATGACTTATGAGTGACCTCAATATTTTTTGGTAAAGTTTCTTTAACAACTTCAAAGCCATGGTTTTGACTAGTGATCTCTACGTTGTCATGAAATAAATTTTTTACAGGATGATTTGCACCTCTATGACCTAACTTCATTTTTTTTGTTTTTCCACCAAGTGCTAAAGCAAGAATCTGGTGACCTAAACAAATGCCAAATATTGGAATATTTTTTTTAATAAGGTTTTTAATTATATTTATTGCATACTTTCCTGTGGCAGCTGGGTCTCCAGGGCCATTTGATAAAAATATTCCATTTGGTTTAAGACTTAAAATTTTTTCAGCAGATGTTTTACAGTGTACTACTGTGACTTTACAATTGAAATCAGAAAAATATCTCAAAATATTTTTTTTAATTCCGTAATCTATTGCCACAACATGAAAGTGATTTTTTTTATTTTTTACAAACCCATCTTTCTTTTTCCAAGTTTTAAAGCCTTTCCAAATATAATTTTTTGAAGTTGATACTTCTTTAGCTAGATCAAGATTTTTTAAACCACTCCATCTTAAAGTAGCATTAGTTAGTTTGTTTATATTTAATTTTTGTTTTTCTGAGTGAGCAATTGTTCCTTTTGGTGCTCCTTTATCTCGAATAAAATTAGTTAAACTTCTAGTATCAAGACCAGTGAGTCCAACAATTTTGTTTTTCTTAAGCCAAGCATTAAGATGTAAAAAAGCTCTATAGTTTGAAGGATCAGTTATTTCTGAATTAAAAATAACTCCTTTAGTCCAAATTTTATCAGATTCTATATCTTCTTTATTTGTACCCACATTTCCAATATGTGGAAATGTAAAATTAATAATTTGACCCGCATAAGAAGGATCTGAGATTATTTCCTGGTAACCTGTTAAAGAAGTATTGAAACACACTTCTCCAGTAGCTTGTCCTTCATAGCCAATACCAATTCCTTTGAATACCTTCTTATTTTCAAGAACTAAAACGCCGGTATTAATTTGATGAATATTTTTTGAGTTAATTTTTTTTGAATTTTTGATCAATTACAACTCATGAGTTAAAGGTTAATACAATAATTGCTTTATTATCGCAACAGAGATGTATTATAAAATTGTAAAAAAACAATTTTTCTTTTGAAGAATTTTTTCTTTGAAGTAGATTAAAAAAATTATGTCATTAAAGAACACTATTGAAAACGAATATAAAAATGCTCTAAAATCAAAAGATAAAAACAAAATATCAACCTACAGGTTAATTTTATCTTCTATTAAAGATTTAGATATAGCTAATCGCTCTGGGCCTAACAAAAAAGATACAGATGATGAGGATATTAAAAAGCTTCTAAAAAAAATGGTTAAACAAAGAGCCGAATCTATTGATATTTATAAAAAAAATAACAGAACAGATTTATTAGAAGTTGAGCAGAATGAATATGAAATTTTAACAAGTTTTCTGCCCAAACAAATGAGTGAAGAAGATACCAAAAAACTATGTGCTGAATTAATCTCGAAATTAGGTGCTAGCTCTATTAAAGATATGGGTAAAATAATGGGTGAGTTAAAGAAATCTCATTCTGATGAAATTGATTTTTCTAAAGCTGGATCAATAATTAAAGAATTAATGAATAGTTAATGAAATACCCCAAAGAGTATTTAGATGAAATTAAGACACGGTTGAAAGTATCAGCAGTTGTTTCAAAAACAGTCTCATTAAAAAAAAGAGGTAAAGAATTTGTAGGATTGTCTCCATTTAAAAACGAAAAAACACCTTCATTTACAGTTAATGATGAAAAAGAATTTTATCATTGTTTTGCTACCTCAGAACATGGAAATATTTTTGATTTTGTAATGAAAACCCAAAATTTAAAATTTAGCGAAGCAGTTAAACATTTAGCTCAATTAGCAGGTATGCAACCTTATTTGTTTTCAAAGAAAGACGAAGAAAGAGAAAAAAAATGGAATGAATATAAATCAATTTATGATGAGTATGTTAATTTTTACAATGATCAGTTGATAAAAAATGAACAACATTCTAATGCTAGAGAGTATTTAAAAAATAGATCTTTAAGTAAAGATGACGTAAAAAGATTTAAAATGGGATATGTTGAAAAAAATCCAAATATTTTTGAACAATTAAAAAATAAATATAGTGAACAAACCTTAGTTGAAACTGGATTATTTTATTTAGATGAAAAAAAGAATACTTATGTAGAAAGATTTAGAGGAAGATTAATTTTTCCAATAAATAATATAACTGGTCAACCAATTGCTTTAGGTGGAAGAATAATAGAAAACCTGGATTATCTTGCAAAATATATTAATTCGCCAGAAACTTTATTTTTTAAAAAGGGATCAAATTTATATAATCTAGATTTAGCTAGAAAATTATCAAACAAAGTAGATCATATTTATTTAGTCGAAGGCTATATGGATGTTGTAGGCTTAAGTAAAAATGGAATTGATAATGCTGTAGCAAATCTTGGTACCTCCTTAACTGATAAACAGATTTTGATACTTAATCAATTTTTTGATGATATCATAATTTGTTTTGATGGTGATGAAAGTGGCTATAAAGCAGCGTTAAGGGCTGCAGAAAATTCAATTAAAGAATTAAAACCTGAAAAACAAATTTCATTTTTATTTTTACCAAATAAAGAAGATCCTGACAGTTATGTAAATAAAAATGGAAAAGCTAATTTCATAGAATTTACAAAACAATCTAAGTTATCAATTCATCAATTTATTTTTAGCCACTATAAGAAACAAACTGAAAATAACCCTTCCTCCATGGCTATTTTCGAAAAAAGATTAAGAGATATAGCGAATACTATTAAGGACGATTATATAAAAAAATATGTATTAGAATATTTTTTAGAGAAAATTGCAGAATTAACACCTTACTCAAATCAAAAAATTAAAAAAACATATAAAAAACCAACCAAATCTTTAGATGCTACTAAGAAGCATTATAACGAAAGCCAATCTTTGTCTGGAGTTGAACTTAAAGAATTTTCTTTAATTTATTTGATAATTAATAATTTAAACTTAATGCAATCAAATATTCATTTGATTGAAAATATTAAATTATTTACTGAAGTAAATAAAAAAATCTTTAATCAAATAATTGAAAGTTTAAAATCTGAAGATCAACTAACTGTTCATGATTTGAATTTGGATATTCAGATAATTGAAAAAATAAATAAATTTGCACCGATAAAATATATTTTAAAAAATAATTCTGAAGATGAGCAAAAAATCATTGAATTGCTTGAAGATATTTCAAGAGATCTCATGAATTATGATCTTGAGTTTAGAATTAAAGAATTAGAATCAAAGTTCTCAGTTGATATGAGCGAGAGCACATTTAATGAGCTAAAAGAGCTCAAAAAAAAGCAGAATCTCAACTAATCTGGACAAATTTGTAATGGATTTTTACAAATTTGACATTATATAAGACTTTCAACTTTATCGCCGTGGAAAGAATTATTACAAAGTCATTTGCCAGATTAATGGGTCGAGGAGTCCATAGAGGCTTTATAACTTACGAAGAACTAAGCAAATCTTTAGGTAAAAGAAATTTATCAGACGAAAATCTTGCTCAGGCATTTATTCATATTTTAGATGACAATATTTCATTAGTTGAAAAAAAATCAGATTTTAAAGTTCTTAGAAAAAAAGAAAATGCAAATAAAGAAGAAGGCAAAACAATCGAAAAAAGTGACGATCCTATTAGAATGTATTTGCGTGAAATGGGAGGTGTCGAGTTATTATCAAGAGAAGGTGAGATTGCAATTGCAAAAAGAATAGAGGCCGGAAAGGATGTAATGTTAATTGCATTGTCACAAAGTCCTATAACAGCACAACAATTTTTTGAGTGGAATGAAAAACTTCAAAATGATGAAATTTTGGTTAGAGAAATAATTGACATCGATACAAACTACATGGAAGATGAGTCAACTGGACCAAGTGCAAAACAAAAAAATGCTGGTGAAACAGAGAAAGAAGATGGTACCTCAGATGAAGATGATGATTTTAATCCAACTCTTGCAGCAATGGAAACAGAAATTAAACCAAAAGTATTGAAAACAGTAAACACGTTAACTAAAGAATATACAAAACTTATTAAGTATCAGAAAGAAAAGTTAGATTGTGTTTTAAAATCTCAAAATTTTACACCTGCAAAAGAAAAAGGATATGAAAAAATTGTAAATGATATTTTGGAAAATATTAAATCACTTCAGCTTTCTCCATCTGTTTTAGAAGAACTTGTTCAAAAACATTATGTTGAGAATAAAAAAATTATTTCTCTAGAGGGAAATCTCTTAAGACTTGCAATGGATCAAAAAATACCAAGAAATGAGTTTATAAAATTTTATGTTGGAAATGAAATTAATCCTAACCTTAAGAAATTTTTAGATACAAATTTAGTTTGGAAGCAATTTTTCGCAAAAAATAAAGAGGAATTTAAAAATATCAGAGAAAGACTTATTGAAATTAGTCACAAACTTGGAATTTCAGTTACTGATTTTAAAAAATTAGTAAGTAGAATTCAAAAAGGTGAAAAAGAATCCAGAATAGCAAAAAAAGAGATGGTCGAAGCTAATCTTAGATTAGTAATTTCAATAGCTAAAAAATACACAAACAGAGGATTGCAATTTTTAGATTTAATTCAAGAGGGTAATATTGGATTAATGAAAGCAGTTGATAAATTTGAATATAGAAGAGGATATAAATTTTCTACATATGCAACTTGGTGGATTAGACAAGCAATAACGAGATCAATTGCTGATCAAGCTAGAACAATCAGAATTCCTGTACATATGATAGAAACTATTAATAAAATAGTAAGAACTCAAAGACTAATATTAAGTGAGTTTGGTAGAGAGGCTACACCTGAGGAACTTGCTCAAAAACTTAGAATGCCTTTAGACAAAGTTAGAAAAGTATTAAAAATTTCAAAAGAACCAGTATCTCTTGAGAAACCAGTTGGTGACGAAGAAGACAGTAGTTTAGGAGATTTTATTGAGGACACAAAAGCTCTAGCACCACTAGAACAAGCTATTAAATCAAACCTTGGAGAGGCAACAACAAAAATATTATCTACTTTAACACCAAGAGAGGAAAGAGTTTTGAGAATGCGATTTGGTGTTGGTATGAATACTGATCATACCTTAGAAGAAGTAGGTTTACAGTTTTCTGTTACTAGAGAAAGAATTAGGCAGATAGAAGCCAAGGCGCTTAGAAAATTAAAACACCCAAGTAGATCTAAACAACTAAAAAGTTTCTTAGAAAGTTAGATTGGGCCGTTAGCTCAATAGTAGAGTACTGCATTGACATTGCAGGGGTAGTTGGAGCGTAACCAACACGGCCCACCAGTATTGATTTATCTTTATTTGATAACTTGATAAAAATGATATAACTAAATAATGTTTTGGGCCTGTAGCTCAGTTGGTTAGAGCAGTACACTCATAATGTATTGGTCCCAGGTTCGAGTCCTGGCGGGCCCACCAAATCAAGTAAAATCAACGTTTAGAAAATTAAGTTTCTTAAAATTTTAGCAAAAAACGCTCTAAAAATTTTTTCATTGTATACCAAATTGAGTCCAATCATTTTTAGCAATGTACTGGTCACTTAATAACTTGAGTGGTATGTTTTTATATGGCTAAAGCACAAACTACAGGACGTATTGGAGAATTATCAGTTGAATTAGAACTTACTAGTAGGAATTGGCTAGTTGGAAACTTTAACTCAAATATACAAAATGCAGCTGTTTATGATTTATTTGCTGTAAAAAAAAATAATAAAAAACTTATTAGAGTAAAATCTTACAGCCTATTTGATGGCGATAAAGGAACAATTCAATATTCATCAAGAAAGACTGGTGAAATATTTTTAGATCTGTTTAAAGAAAATAAAGATGATTTTGTAATTTTTTGTGGTGTTAGCAATGGTAAAGTTAAAGAGTACTTTATATTACCAACTTTGATTGTTGATAAAACACTTAAAGAAGCTAATAGAATTTATCATTTAGGAAAAAAAAGGGATGGATCTAAACGTAAAGTAACATCTCATAGAGCTATATTTCTTCAGGAAAGCAAAGATCACTATTGGTGTGGATGGAGAAGAAAATGGAACAAATTTTTAAACAACTGGGATATATTAGAAAAATAAATGAAAAAGCTTTTAGGGATCGTGGTTCTGGGTTTGCTAATAAGTGGTAACGTTTATGCAAAAAATCCTTTTTTAAAGGGTTTGGATACGTTTCAGTTCAGTGTTCATGAAATTGATAAATGTTATGTAAAAACCAACGATATTGAAACATCTGCCAAGTATATTAGCTTGAATTCAGGTATTAAGTTAATTGATATGAAGAGTTCTTGGGATGAGATATTGCAAATTACTGTAATGATTCAGGATATAAAAGATACATCTCCAGCAATTTGTATTGGATATTTAAAAATAGAAGCAGGAAGATTTGTGGATGCCAAAAATACAAAAGGATATGGTGCACCAGCCCCTGCATTTTTCTATGATGAGGCTATGATGTTTGGTGGTTTACGAGATCAATTTAAAAACAAACTAATAAGTAATTTAGAAAAAATGATGAAAGATTTCATTATTGAACTGAAGGAAAGCCAGTGAAAAAACTTTTAGGAATTGTATTTCTGGGTTTGTTTTTGAGTAGGTAAATTAATTGAGGTCTGAAAATATAAATAATAATTTAAAATATCTAATTACATTTTTATTGGGATTGTATGTTGGTCTTGAGTTCCCTGATAAAGATCAGATGTTTCAAAAATCACTTGGCCACAGATCAATAATTACCCACAGTATATTGTTACCATTGTTATTAATTTTAATTAATTCATTTAAGCCAAAGATTTTAATTAATACTTTTATTATAGGAGTTTTTTTAGGAATTGGGCTTCATTTATCAGCAGATCTACACCCTAAGAACTGGAATTGGTACGGCTATGCAAATATAAAACTTCCTTCAAACAAATCCATAGGCGCGTTAAGTCCTATCTGGATAGGAGCGAACGCTATAATAAGTATATTTTTTTCGATAAAAATATTATTTAAAAATTTCAATAAAAAATTATTCAAATTCTCTTTTGTTATTATTGCATTGATGACAGGTACTCTGTATTCAAGTTTTGAAGATCATAATCAAACAGTAATTTTAATTACTTATTTTTCAATATTTTCTGGTACTTTTTATATTGTTCAAAAAAAACAAAATTAAATATGTACACAATAATTTGCTTATTCAGGTTTTTTTATTGTATTCCAAATTGTGTACCTTCAAACTTTGAGATTAAATAAATTAATTATAGCATTGTTAATTTAGGTTCTCTCAGGACTCTCATAATGTATTGGTCCCAGGTTCGAGTCCTGGCGGGCCCACCAAATTAATTGTTAGCAAATTTTTCTAGTGCTTCATATAGTGCATTAATATCACCATTGTTAGAATTCAAAATAGATGCAAATTCCTCTTTTTGCGTTCTTGCTAAACTTAGTCCTTCTATAATCAAGTCTCTAATTAAAGGACTTTCTGGATTTTTAGTGTAAACTCTCCAATCAATCTTAATTTCTGGTCTGTCAGACGTTGCCATCAATATACTTTTAACAATTGTATAATTTTTATTTAATACATCTTTATCCTGAACCTCTATCTTTGGATTAGAATATTCTGACAATCTACTTGAAAAACTTTTTAAGAAATAATCTTCAAAAAACTCTAAATATTTTTTTTTTTGATTATTATCAAGATTTTTTCTTGCTGATCCAAGAGAATAAAAACCTACTCCTTTAATATCTACAGTTTCTTTTGCTATTACTTTGAGTTCATTTATTTTTTCTTCTTTTGAAATATTTTTTGAAAGAATTTCTGATGCCCTATTTACAGTTGATTGAACAAATACTTCAGGTTCAATAGAGTGAGTATTCACTGTTAATAAATTTAACAAAAATATTAATATTAATAGATTTTTCATGATTTATATTATTTTTGATTATTTGTTTTCTATTTCTTCCCAATCTTCATCATCTTCATAAATTACATCGATATTTCCTCTTTGATTGTTTTTAATTTTATTTTCCCTATCCTGTAAGTATAGACTTCTTACTGATGCGTAAAAATCTATAGAATTTTCCTCAAGATTTTCAAATGACTCGATATTATTAGCTCTAAATTCAATACCGCTAATCGCCTTTGAGGTTATGTAAAGACCTTCACTTAAAAATTCATTATTTCCATGCACAGAGGCATTATACCAAGGGTCACCACCCATTATATTTGCAAAAGATCCAGTTGTATCTCGTATAGTAGAAGGACCTAAAACTGGAAGCACTAAATAACAACCTGGACCAAAACCCCATTTACCAAGAGTTTGACCATAATCTTCTTTTTCATATTTAGGAAATCCCATTTTGTTTGCTACATCGATTGTTCCTAACAGTCCTACAGTTGTATTAACTGCTAATCGAGCAGTATTAATAATTGCAGTTTTAATATCACCTTGTAAAACATTATTTGGTATAGTTACTAAGTTAGATAAATTTTTTACAGCGTTGCTTGTTCCTTTTTGAACTTTATCTGGCAACTTTCTGTATCCTTTGGCTATCGGCTTAATTACTGCTTTGTCAAGACCTTGATTGAAAGCAAATGTAGCTCTATTTAACTTTTCAAAACAATCTTTTGTATTTTGAGCTTCGGATTTATTTTTTCCTAAAACCAGATCTCCATCCGAACCTGCATTAGCGTTAAATGCAATTAAGAACAGAGAAAATAGTAAAATAGTTAGTTTTTTCAGCATGCTAAATTATATTATATAAAAATTGTTATTAAAGTAGAATTAAATTTAAATAGTGACGACAAATTGTTTATAAATTGCCTAAATATGTCTCCAAATTGATTATGAAAGTAATACTAAATTTTTCTCCAAACTTTGATGCTAAAAAAAGGAAAAAAAGTGAGATCAAATTTATTGTTTTTCACTACACGGGAATGAAATCAGAAAAAAAAGCCATAGATAAATTATTAGATTACAACTCTAAAGTTAGTTGTCATTATTTAATTAATTATAATGGTGATATTATAAAAATGGTACCTGAAAATTATCAGGCTTGGCACGCAGGAGTTTCTAATTGGAAAAAATTTAAATCTTTAAATAAAAACTCTATAGGTATTGAAATTACTAATCCTGGTCATGATTTTAAATATAAAAAATTTTCAAAAAAACAAATTTACTCATTAATAAAGTTAACAAAGTATTTAATTAAACAATATAAAATTAATTCAAAATCAATATTAGGTCATTCAGATATAGCACCAGATAGAAAACTTGACCCTGGTGAGAAATTTCCATGGGCATTTTTATCAAAAAATAAAATTGGAATTTGGCATGATTTGAGTCTAAACAAAATAAAAAAAGAAAGAGGATTAAAAATTTCAAATCTATTGAAATTAAAATTTATAAATAACCTATTTAGAATTGGTTATCCTAGAAGCACCAAAATAAATAAAAATAAATATAATAAAATTATTACATTTGCATTCCAGAGGAGATTTAGACAGGAACTGGTAAATGGTAAAATTGATAAAGAATGTTTAACAATTAGCGAAAATCTAACAAAAAAGTTTAACTAATTTATCTTGTAATTTTTAAGTTTAATTATAAGTTCACTTTGCCAGATAAATGACTTATCGCTTTAATTTATTTTAAAGAGGAAAGTCCGGGCTCTACAAGGACACAGTGCCAGGTAATGCCTGGCGGGGGAAACCCTAGGGATAGTGCCACAGAAAATAAACCGCCATAACATGGCAAGGGTGAAAAGGTGTGGTAAGAGCACACCGGTTCTATTGGTAACAATGAACGCTGGAAAACCCCACTGGGAGCAAGACTAAGTAGAGATGACATTGTTGTAAAACTAAAAGCCGTCCTTGGCTAGTCATCAGGGTTAGTTGCTTGAGCTTAAGAGTGATCTTAAGCCTAGACAAATGATAGGTTTAAATGACAGAACCCGGCTTATAGTTTATCTGGCACTTCACAGTTTAAAAAATAAAAAAATAAAATATCAATACAACTGTTTTTTAGTTAGAAGCATAAATTTTAATGGATCTTCGATAAGCATCCTGATTATCTCAGCAACCACATAAATAAAGAACTCATCAATTTGAAATCATTATTTTAAATTTTTCCTCATAAAATGACTTTAATTAGGCACAGAATCAACATTTGACTATCATTTTAAATACCCATATATTCCCATATATTCCCATTTATGGAATTTATAAAATTAAAAATACATGTTTTTATCTACTTACGAGAACAGATTGGACAAAAAAGGGAGAGTATCTGTGCCTGCTAGCTTCAGATCTCATTTATCGAATTTAGGTTATAATGGCGTTATATGTTATCCATCTTTTAATAATTCTTCGATAGAAGCATGCTCTCAAGACAGAATTGAAAAAATTTCTTCAGCGATAGACTCTTTAAATCCTTTTGAGGAAAAAAGAGATTATTTTGCAACATCAATATTAGCAGAAAGTACAAATCTACAGTTCGATAGTGAAGGTAGAATTTCTCTTTCATCAAAATTATTAAAACATGCAAAAATAAAAAATAGCATGTTGTTTGTTGGTCAAGGTCAAACCTTTCAAATTTGGGAACCAACAGCATTTGAAAAATTTAAGACATCAGCAAGAAAAAAAGCAAATATAAATCGAGCAAGTCTTAAATGGGAAAAACACTTAAACAACAACGAGGGGAAATAAGATGACAATTAATTTTAAGGCACCAGAAATTAAAGAACTTCAGCCACGACTATTAGTATTAGGAGTTGGTGGAGCAGGCGGAAATGCTATTAACGAAATGATAGAAAATAATATGCAAGGAGTAGAGTTTATTGCAGTCAACACCGATGCTCAAGATTTAAAGTTAAGTAAGGCAAAATCTAGAATTCAAATTGGTTTAAATTTAACAAAAGGTTTAGGTGCAGGTGCAAAATTAGATATTGGACAAGCAGCTGCTGATGAGTCTTTAAATGAAATTGTAAATACACTTCAAGGTGCAAACATGGTTTTTATTGCAGCTGGTATGGGTGGTGGAACGGGCACTGGTGCTGCTCATGTCATCGCTAGAGCTGCTAAAGAATTAAATATACTAACCGTAGGTGTTGTGACTCTTCCATTCTTATATGAAGGCCCCTCTAGAATGAGAAGAGCACAACAAGGGTTGGAAGAATTAAGAAAACATGTGGATACTATAATTGTAATTCCAAACCAAAACTTATTTAAAATAGCAAATGAACAAACAACTTTTGAAGAGTCTTTTAATCTATCAAATAACGTATTGATGCATGGAGTTCAGAGTATAACAGACTTAATGGTAAGACCTGGATTAATTAATCTAGATTTTGCGGATGTTGAAACTGTTATGGCTTCAATGGGTAAAGCAATGATGGGAACTGGAGAAGCTGAAGGTGAAGGTAGAGCACTTAAAGCGGCTGAGATGGCAATCAGTAATCCATTAATCGATGATTACACTTTAAAGGGTGCCAAAGGATTACTAGTAAATATTACTGGTGGTAAAGATCTAAAACTTTTTGAAGTTGATGAAGCAGTTAATAAAGTAAGAGCAGAAGTTGATCCAGAAGCTGAATTAATTATAGGAGCAATAACAGATTCTGACTTAGATGGAAAAATGAGAGTTTCAATTGTTGCAACATCATTAGATGGTCAACAACCTGAATCTAAATCAGTTGTAAATATGGTTCACAGAATTCAAAATCGAAATCCAGGTTACTCTGATTTTTCAAATATGAGTTCTCCAGCTTTTAATTTTTCAAATACATCAAGCCCAATTACTCATGGGGCTAATGCTCTTAAGGTTGAGAATGAGATGGTTCAAGAACAAGAACAAGTAAGTGTTGAAAATAATATGATGAACGAAAATTTCGCAACAGAAAACAGCGGAGTAACAGAAAACATTGTAGAAGACAGCACTGTAAATGAAATGGAAAAATCGTTTACTCAAGAAGCGGTAGAAACATTTGAAGAGATAAATCATGATGAAAATATTCAAGAAGAACCATCAAATGATCTCAAGGAGTTTGGTGTAGATTCAGATTCGCCAGATTTATTCAGCTCAGAAAGTGAAAACTCTTCACCTTCAGATTTGTTAAATTCTGAGGATCAAGAAGATGAAGACGATCTTGAAATTCCTGCTTTCCTAAGAAGACAAAAAAATTAATGGTCTTCAAAGAAATAAATGGAAGCCACCATAGTACCGGATGTACAAAAACATTATCCTGTACTGCTAAAAGAAATTATTAGCGTTATCTCCCCTCAACATGGTGGCACATTTATAGACTGTACATTTGGTCAAGGTGGATATTCAAAAAAAATACTAGAGTTTGAAAATACAAAGGTAATAGGACTTGATAGGGATATCGAAAGTCAAAAAATTGCAAATTCAATTTTAGATAATTTTGAAGACAGATTTATATTTAAAAATTTAAAATTCAGTCAATTAACTAATTTAAAAATCAAAAACGAAAATATCAAAGGTGTTATTTTTGATCTTGGATATTCGTTAACACAAATGAAAGATCCAAAAAAAGGATTATCTTTTAACTCAATGACAGATTTAAATATGCAATTGGGTTTAAACAACTATTCAGCTGCTGATGCTATAAATAAACTTGATGCAAAAGAGTTAGAAAAAATTTTTAAATACTTTGGAGATGAAAAAGATGCAAAATATATTTCTAAAAATATTGTAAAGGAAAGATTAAATAAGAACATTGATACACAGGGTTTAATTAAAATTGTTGATAAATCAAAAATAAGAAAAAATTTTAAAGTACATAATTCAACTAAAGTTTTTCAAGCTCTTAGAATTTTTGTAAATAAAGAAATAAGTGAATTAATTTTTGGACTGATAAATGCTACAAAAGTACTAAAAAAAGGGGGTGTTTTAGCTGTTGTTACGTTTCATTCTTTAGAAGACAAAATTGTAAAATATTTTTTAAAAAGTCTTTCTCAAAATAAAAGTATTTCGAGATATTCACCTATTATAGATCAAAAGGAAATTCTTTTTGATGTAAATCAAAAAAAACCAATTGTTCCATCTGATCTTGAAATAAAAGAAAATCCTCCTTCGAGATCTGCTAAACTAAGATATGCAATTAAGAAAAGTGATTTCTTTAATTTTGACACAGATATAGAGGAAAAATTTAAAAATTTTTTAGAAATTGAAAAGTTTGGAGATAAACTTTGAAAAAATTATTTCTAGCATTAACGATCATAATTTTAGTTTTAACTACGGCAATTATCAAAAATACTACAAAAAAAATTGAGGATAAAATATTTACTTACAAAGAAAGTGTAAGACTTTTAAAATCAGATTTAGAAAATATTCAGTTGGAATATGATTATCTAAGTTCTGCTGAAAAATTATTGGAATATCAATCTTTATATTTTGAAGATCAATTAGTTCAAAAAAAAATAGAAGATATTAAAATTTATAATACTTCAGAAAATCTAAATAAATTAGAGGATTATAAAATAACTAAGGAAAAATGAGCAATTTTAAAGAAAGATTAACAATTGAAGATCAGAAAAATGATTTTGTTTATAAAAAAAGCAATACTGGATTAAATATTCAATTTAATCGAGTTGCTTTTATTTTTTTTGTCTTTTTTATTATTTATTTAATATACACAATACATTTAATTCATTTAGGGTCTCGAGAGGCAAAAATTGAAAATACAAGTAACACACTTCCTTTCGGTAGTGATAATTATAGAGCAGATATTTTAGATATTAATGGAAATTATTTAGCAAAAACAGTTAATTCTATTGATGTTGGTCTCAAAACTTCAGACATAATTAGTAAAGAAAAATTACTGTTAAGTCTAAAAATTATTTTTCCAGACAAAGATTTTAATGAAATTGAAAAAAAAATAAAAAACAAAAAGTTTTTCTATTTAGAGAAAAAAATTTCAGAGGAAAAATATGAGCAAATTATGAAGTTGGGAGATAAATCTCTTATTCCTGAAGAAAAAGTGCTCAGAATGTATCCACAGAAAAATCTTTTTAGTCATATTTTAGGACAGATAGATAATGACAATAATGGTATTTCTGGATTAGAAAAATCATTAAATAAAAATCTTAGATCATCTAGAGACCCAATTAAATTAACTGTTGATAAAGACATTCAATTTTTAATTAGAAAAGAATTATTAAAATATCAGGAAATTTTTAAAAGCAAAGGAAGTGCAGCAATTTTAATGGATGTTAATAATGGAAATATACTCTCTTTAGTTTCATTACCTGATTTTAATCCAAATGAGAGAAAAAATATTTCGGATGTAAAATATATTAATAGAGTTACAAAAGGAACATATGAACTTGGTTCAGTGTTTAAAGTTTTTACTTTTGCAAGCGCTTTAAATGAAAAATTAATTGAACCAGATACTGAATTTTTAGATCTACCAAAATCAATTAAGTGTGACAGATACAGAATTGGAGAATATGATAATGAAATACCTTCAGATTTAACTGCTGAGCAAATTTTAGTTAGATCTGGCAACATAGGATCTGTACGAATTGCACAAAAAGTTGGTCCTGAAAAATTTAAATCTTTTTTAGAGGATATTGGAGTATTGACTCAGATTAATTTTGACATTGAAGAAGTGGCACCTCAAATTGATTATGATTTTGGAAAATGTAGATTGGCAACAGCTTCTTTTGGTCATGGAGTAGCAACAACCATTCTTCAACTAGCAAAAGGATATGCTATTTTGGCTAATGGTGGATACGATGTAAAACCAACATTAGTTTTTAAGGAAGATAATAAAAAAAATAAAAAAAAAAGAATAATTAATAAAGGAGTTTCAGAACAAGTTGTTAATGCTTTAAGAAAAATTGTTAATACAGAGGAGGGTACTGCTAGATTTGCAGATGTTCAAAATTATGAAATTGGAGGCAAAACAGGCACAGCCGATCAACCAGAAGAAGGAAAATATTCAGAGGCAAAAATAAACACTTTTAGTTCGGTATTTCCAACATCAAATCCACAATTTGTATTTGTTGTGATGTTAGATACACCTAAAAAATCAAAAGATTATTATTATAAGTATAGACATAGAAAAGGTGGGTGGAAGGGAACACTTTATAATACAGCTGGGTGGACATCAGTAGAGATAGCTGGAAAAGTAATTGATAAAATTGGGCCTATTTTAGCCACAAAATATATACAGGTTTACTAATAATGTTACTTGGAAAATATTTTGATGGTATCCACAAAAATTATAAAAAATTATTTTTTTCAGGTATCTCCTTTGATACTAGATCTTTAAAAAAAAATAATATTTTCTTTGCAATTAAGGGAAATAGTATAGATGGAAATAAATTCATTTCTAAAGCTATAGAAAAAGGTTCTAAAATAATTGTTACAGAACAAAAAATAAAAGATTACCGTAATGGAATTTTGTTTATAAGAACAAAAAATATAAGAAAATTATTAGCAGAAGTTTCATTTAAAATTTACAATAAAATACCAAAAAATTTAGTTGCCGTTACAGGAACTAATGGAAAATCTTCAGTTGCTGAATTTTATCTTCAAATAATGCAATTAAATAAAAAAAAGGTTGCTTCAATTGGAACCCTGGGGGTTAAATCAAAAAATATAAATTTAAATTTATTTAATACAACAACTGATGCAATTAATTTAGGTCAGATTTTACAAAAATTAAAAAAAGAAAAAGTTGATGATGTTATCATGGAAGCTTCCAGTCATGGATTAAAACAATTTAGATTAGATGGATTAAAATTTAAATCTGGAATTTTTACAAATTTATCACAAGATCATCTTGATTATCATAAAAATTTAAAAAATTATTTAAAAGCAAAACTTTATTTATTTGAGAATTTAATAGAAAAAAAAGGAAATGTAATTACAGATAAAGATATACCTCAATATAAAACAATAAAGCAAATCTCATTAAAGAAAAAATTAAAAATATCAGCAATAAATGAAAAACAAAATAATTTTCAAATATTATCTCATAAATATGACAATGAAAATCAATTGATTAAAATAAAACATAAAGATTCAATTAAGGAAATTAATTTAAATTTAATAGGTAAAATTCAAATCAAGAATATTTTGATGGCTGCAATTGCAGCACAAAAAAGTAATTTAAATTTTGAAAATATTTTAAAAGTCTTACCAGAATTAAAACCAGTTGAAGGTAGATTAGAAAAAATTGGAACAATTAAAAATAATTCAATTGTTATTCTTGATTATGCACACACTCCTGACGCTTTAAAGTTTTGCCTTTTAAATATTAAAGAGCAATTTCCTGATAAAAAGTTAAATCTTTTATTTGGCTGTGGGGGAAATAGAGATCAAAACAAAAGAGCAAAAATGGGTAAAATAGCAAGTATTTATGCAGATAATATTTATTTAACTGATGATAATCCTCGTTTAGAAAATCCCACAGGAATAAGAAAAGATATCAAAAAGGGTATTAAAGCTAAGAAAATTATTGAAATTTCTAATAGAGCGATAGCAATATCTGAGGCAATTAAAAATTTAAAAAGTGGAGACGTTTTAGTAGTTGCAGGAAAAGGCCACGAAAACATACAAGAAATTGGTAAAAAGAAAAACAAATTTTCTGATAGAAAAAAAATCCTAACTGAAATCCAAAAAAAAAACAAGAATTTGTCCAATCAACTAAAGATAAATATTATAAAAGATCTTTCTAAAACTCAAAAATTATCTAAGTCTATTTCTATGAATAAGGCAAGAATTAATTCTAATGAAGTGAAAAAGAACGATGTATTTTTTGCTATCAAAGGAAAAGTAAATGATGGAAATAATTTTGTTTCACAATCATTTAAGAAGAAAGCATCATTAGCAATTGTAAATAAAATTCAAAATAATCTAAATGTTAAACGACAGATAAAAGTTAAAAACACCTTAAAATTTTTAACAAATGTTTCAAAAGTATACAGAAAAAATATAAGTACTAAAATTATAGCTATCACAGGTAGTTGTGGGAAGACAACACTCAAAGAATTATTGGGAAGTGTAATGGGAAAAATTTCATATACAAGCAAATCACCAAAGTCTTATAACAATAAATTTGGAGTTCCTTTAAGTCTTCTTAATATTAAAGAAAATGATCAATATGGAATTTTAGAAGTAGGAATGGATAAAAAAGGTGAGATTGATTATCTAACAAGAATAATTGAGCCAAATATTGGAGTTATTACAAATATTAATTATGCCCATGCAAAAAATTTTAAAAATATAAAACAGATTGCCTTAGCAAAATCAGAAATTATAAATAATATTAAATCAAATGGTTCTATTATCTTAAATGCAGATGATAAATTTTTCAAACTTCATAAACAAATTTCTCAAAAGAAAAATCTTAAATTAATTTCATTTGGTATAAAAAGTAATAGATCAGACATTAAGTTGATAGATATTAAATCGTTTGGAAAAAATTTTAAAATTAAAATTAAATTTATGAATAAAATTAAATACTTTATAATCTCTAATGATTATCAAAATAATATTTATAATATTTTATCTGCATTAGCTGTTATCAGTGTGAATTTAAATATATTTAATTTAAATAAATATATTTTTTTGAATTTTAGAATTCCTGATGGACGTGGAGATCATTCAATAATTAAAATTAATAATAAAAAAATAAATTTAATTGATCAAAGTTATAACTCAAACCCGCTATCATTAAGTTCTGCTATTAAAAATTTTGATAAAATAAAATTAAATAAGTCTAAAAAATATTTGTTGCTTGGAGATATGTTGGAGCTTGGTAGTTATTCCAAAAAACTCCATGAATCTATTGCTCCATTAATAAATCAAACTAAAATTGATAAGGTTTTTGTAAAAGGAAGAATGGCTTCTTTCATATTTAAAAAAATATCAAATACTAAAAAAGGTAGAATATTAAACAACAAGTCTGAGATTGATGATTTGATAAAAAATGATTTAGAAAATAACGATTATTTAATGATTAAAGCCTCACTTGCGACAGGTTTCAATAAGATAGTTAATGAATTAAAAGGTTAAAAATAAATGCTTTACCAGTTTCTATTAAATTTTGTTGATAATTTTGGCTTTTTAAACGTCTTTAAATATTTAACTTTCAGAACTGGTTTATCCTTTTTTACGTCATTAGTGATAGTTTTATTTATTGGAGGTCCTTTTATTAAAATTTTTTCAAATCAAAAAATTTTTAACCCAATTAGGGAGGACGGACCAGAAGATCATATAGTCAAAAAAATTGGAACTCCAACAATGGGTGGAATTATTATTTTGCTTGGGCTAATAATTTCGGTAATTTTATGGGCAGATTTATCAAATAAAAATATTTTATTTTGTTTATACATTGCACTCTCATTTGGATTACTTGGTGCATTTGACGATTATAAAAAAATTAAGCAAAGTAATTCCTCTGGAATTTCATCTAAGTTAAAAATAACTATACAAATTATTTTAGCTTTAATAGGAGTAGGTTTGTTTGTCTATTTGAACGATTATCAAGATCTAAATAATTTATATTTTCCTTTTTTTAAAAACTTAATAATTAATCTTGGATGGTTTTTTATACCTTTTGCGGTATTTGTAATAATAGGTTCTTCAAATGCAGTAAATCTTACAGATGGTTTAGATGGTCTAGCAACAGTACCAGTAATATTAGTGGCAGCTTGTTTTGCATTTATAAGTTATGTAACTGGAAATATTGTTTTTTCAAATTATTTACAAATTCCTTATATTGATGGAACAGGTGAAGTTGCAATTTTTTGTGGAGCAATTATTGGAGCTTGCTTAGGGTTTTTATGGTTTAACGCCCCGCCAGCTAAAATTTTTATGGGAGATACAGGTTCTTTATCTTTAGGTGGTTCTTTAGGAGCAGTAGGTATTATAACAAAACATGAGATTGTTTTAGCAATAACAGGAGGACTTTTCGTTTTAGAAGCAGTCTCTGTAATGGTTCAGGTAATTTCATTTAAACTTACAGGAAAAAGAATTTTTAGAATGGCACCTATACACCATCATTTTGAGAAAAAAGGTTGGCCGGAATCTACTGTAGTCATTAGATTTTGGATTATCTCAATAATTTTAGCAATGATTGGGCTTGCTACTTTAAAATTAAGATGATGAAAAATAAAAAAAATATTTTTTTAAGAAAAAAAATATTAATATATGGATTAGGTAAAAGTGGAATATCTTCATACAAATTTTTAAAAAAAAAAGCAGATGTTTATCTTTTTGATGATAATTCAAAAATAAATAAAAAATTAGTTAGTTTAAATAAAATTTCAAAAATAAGTTTTGACGTAATTATTATTAGTCCAGGAATAGATATTTCAAAATGTAAATTATCGACTTTCTTGAAAAAGAATTTACAAAAAATTTATACAGATCTCGATGTCTTGTACTCTTTTTACGATAATTTGAGCATTACAATCACAGGTACTAATGGAAAATCAACCACAGCAAAAATACTACACAATGCTTTGGTTGATCAAAAAAAAGATGCTCGATTAATTGGGAACATAGGAAATCCAGCACTTGCAGAGAAAAAAATAACAAAAAAAACTATTTTTGTGATTGAGGCCTCTTCGTATCAGCTAGATTATTCAAAGATTTTTAGGTCAAAATATAGCTTAATTTTGAATATTTCAGCAGATCACATTGAAAGGCATAAGAACCTCAAAAATTACGTTAATGCAAAATTCAAATTAATCGAGTCTCAAGTTGAGGGAAATTTTGCGTACGTTAAAAAAAATGACTCATTAATTTCAAAAAAAATTAAAAAAAATAAATTTAAGTCAAAAATTTATAAAGTTGATATCTCAAATTTGAAAAATATAAATAATAAGATTAGCAACAAATACTTTGGTTCTAGTGGTAATAGAGAAAATCTTTCATTTATTTTTGAAATTGCACCCAAGTTGAAACTTTCTAAAAATAAATTAATTCAAACTATTAATAATTTTAAAGGCCTTAATTATAGACAACAAATTGTTTTTGATAAAAAAAATTTAACAATAATTAACGATTCTAAATCAACAAGCTTCGCTTCTTCAGAAAATATATTAAATAATTTGAATGATGTTTATTGGATTGTGGGAGGAATACCAAAAAAAAATGATAAGTTCAAATTATCTAAAATAAAATGTAAAAATATCAAAGCATTCATTTTTGGTTCATGTCGAAATGAGTTCTATAAAATTTTAAAAAATAAATTAAAAGTTAAAAAATACGAAAGTTTAAAAGAAACTTTACGTGCAATTTTGTTAGAAATAAAACATCAAGAAATAAAAAAAAATATAATTTTTTTTAGTCCTGCTGGTGCATCATTTGATAGTTTTAAAAATTTTGAAGATAGAGGTGATTACTTCAATAAGATAATTAAAAAATTAATACATGCAAAGCAATAGTATAATTTATAAATTTTATTACAAGTGGTGGAAAAATATAGATAAACCAATATTTTTTTTAATTAGTATACTATTTACTATTGGACTTTTTTTCTCTTTAGTATCAACATCACTAATAGCTTCAGACAAATTAGATACCAACAATTATTTCTTTTTTTTTAAACATTTAATTTTTCTTCTTATCGGTGTAATTTTTATTTTTATTTTTTCATCTTTAAATCAAGATAAATTGTATAAATTTTCAATAATTTTCTTTTTTATTTCATTATTCTCTTTGTTTTTAGTACCTATAATTGGCATAGAAGTTAAGGGATCAAGAAGATGGATCGATTTATTTTTTTTACCAAGATTTCAGCCCATAGAAATAGTGAAACCTTTTTTGATTGTAATTCTTGCAATTATTTTATGTAAAAATGAAACCAATATTTTATTCAAATATTTAGCATCAACAATTTTAATGACTTTAGTTTCATTGCTATTAATAATTCAACCAGACATTGGCCAAACTTTATTAGTAGTTTTTTCTTGGGCTGTTATAATATTTTGTTCAGGTATTAATTTATACTTTTTACTAACAATCTCTTCAGTTGGATTAATTTTGTTATCTTATATGATTATTTTCATACCAAAGTTTAATTATATTAAGGCAAGAATTTTTTCATTTTTTGATAAAGAAACAGGCACCCATAATTTTCAATCTGATAAAGCAATAGAGTCAATAACAAGTGGCGGTTTTTTTGGAAAAGGGATTGGAGAAGGAACACTCAAAAATAGAGTACCAGAAGCACATACAGATTATATTATTTCAGTAATTTCGGAAGAGTTTGGTGTGATTGCCATAATTTTAATCTTAATTTTGTTTTTAGTCCTAATTTATATGGTTTTTAAAAAAATAAGTTTTGAAACTGAGGAGCAAAATAAACTTATA
>CACIQS010000012.1 GCA_902588855.1 uncultured Pelagibacteraceae bacterium
AGATAAAATTTTTTTAATGATCATAGCTAATGATAATATTTACAATATTACTCATGAGAATACTAAAATAAATTATGAAAAATTAACTTTGATAATAAAAGAATTTTTAGAATTAAATAAATTTGAATTGAAGGATGTTAACAAAATATACATTAACAGAGGTCCAGGAAGTTTTGCGGGGATTAGAAATTCTATTTCTATTGTAAAGGCTCTCAAATTAGCAAAAAATATTGATTATTATTGCTATAGTTTAGAGGATTTTAAAGGTGAAAAAGATGTAAAATATGAAAATGTCCCTTATTTGTGCGATAAATTTAAAATTAAAAAAAATTTGATTAACCCTATTTATATAAGTTAAAATTAAATTATGTCTGAAACAATTGAACAGAAATGTTTAGCAAAAGGTGTGAAATTGACAGATCAGAGAAAAATAATTGCTCAGGTCATGTCCGAGTCTACCGATCATCCTGATGTTGATGAGCTTTACAATAGAGTTTCAAAGATAGATAATAAAATAAGTATTGCTACCGTCTACAGAACAGTAAAATTATTTGAAGAATCTGGAATACTTACTAAGCATGAGTTTAAAGGTGGAAAAGCTAGGTATGAAGAGCTCAATGAAGGACATCATGACCATTTAATAGATGTGAAGACTGGTGAAATAATTGAATTTGTTGATGAAGAAATCGAAAAACTTCAAAAAAAAGTAGCAGATAAATATGGCTATACTTTAGTTGACCATAAGCTTGAACTTTATGGGATAAAAAAAAAATCCTAAATTAAAATGCAAAAAATTTTCATTAAAACTTTTGGTTGTCAAATGAATGAATATGATTCAAATAGAATTTTTGATTCAGTAAAGAAAATTGGTTATCAAAAAAGTGAAAACCTAGAAGAAGCTGACTGTTATTTATTGAATACTTGTCACATCAGAGATAAAGCAAAAGAAAAAGTTTATTCTGAAATAGGAAGGGTTAAAAAAAGCTTTAGAGCCAAAAAAAAACCATTAGTAATAATAGCAGGGTGTGTTGCTCAAGCAGAAAATCAAGAGATGCTTAAACGTGAGCCTTATATAGATTTAGTGATTGGCCCTCAAGCTTATCATAAGATTAACGAAACAATTCTGGATCATATTGAAAAAAGAAAAAAAATTGAACAAACAGATTTTGATGCTGTTTCAAAATTTAAATATTTTAGTAAAATAAAGAATGAGGCAGGTAAAGTTTCGTCTTTTTTAACTATTCAAGAAGGATGTGATAAGTTTTGTCATTTTTGTGTGGTTCCATATACTCGTGGACCAGAATATTCTAGACCATTCAATCAAATAATTGAGGAGGCAGATTATTTGTCAGATAATGGAACAAAAGAAATCATACTTTTGGGACAAAATGTAAATGCTTACAATGATAATAGTAAAAGACTATCTGATTTAATTTTAGAAACTGAAAAGATTAAAAATATAAAAAGAATTAGATACACAACTTCGCATCCAAAAGATATGACAGATGATTTAATTGAAGTATATAAAGTCTCTAAAAAGTTAATGCCTTTAGTCCATCTTCCAGTTCAGAGTGGATCCGATAGAATTTTAAAGTTGATGAATAGAAAACATAAAATAGATCATTATTTAAAAGTTTATGACGAATTGAAAAAAATTAATCAATCAATTGAATTTTCAAGTGATTTTATTATTGGTTATCCTGGTGAAACTGAAGAAGACTTCCAAAGTACAGTCGATTTAATTAAAAAAGTTAATTTTATAAATTCTTACTCATTTATTTTTAGTCCAAGGCCTGGGACAAAGGCAGAAGGTTTAGATTTAATTGATAAAAAAATTTCAATGAAAAGATTAGAATTTATTCAAAATTTATTATCTGAAAATCAAACTCAAATGAACAAAAAATTAGAAAATAGAATAATCGATGTTTTGGTTGAAAATTTAACTGAAGATAAATCCAAAGCTTTTGGCAGAACTGAATATATGACATCAGTAATTTTTAATGGTAAAAGAGAACATATTGGAAAAGTTGTGAAAGTGAAAATTACAAATAGTAATAGAACTACATTGTTTGGAGAATTGTTAAGCAACCCAGATCAAAAGGTGGCATAATCTTTGAATAATACAATTAAAAAAAAAATCGATAGCACTCTAAAATTTGTTTACTCAGACAACAATTCATTAAGTGTAATATTTCACAACAATGAATTACTCATGGGTGTTGCCGGAGAATTTAATAAAAATTTAAAAGAATTAGAAAAGATGACTAACTCTAGTTTGTATTCTAGGGGAAATTCAATAATGATAAAATCAGATCCACAAAAAAATGAGTTAATAAAAAATGCAATTCAATTTTTAACTAATCAATTTATAAATAATGGTTCAATCGAAAATAAAGATCTTATATCATCAGTTGATCAATTTATGATTAAAGAGAAGGTTAAAAATAATAATGTAACTGACATTATAAAAACACCAAAAAAATCAATTATTCCAAGATCCGAAAAACAAAAAAGCTATGTCAGAGCTCTAAGACAAAGTGATATTGTAATCTCAGCAGGTCCAGCTGGAACAGGTAAAACTTTTTTAGCTGTAGCAGTTGGTTTGACTATGTTGTTAGAAAAAAAAATAGAAAGAATTATTTTATCTAGGCCTGCTGTTGAAGCAGGAGAGAGACTTGGCTTTTTACCTGGAGATATGAAAGAAAAAGTAGATCCGTATTTAAGACCTTTATATGACTCTTTGTACGACTTATTCGATTTTGAAAAAATACAAAGAATGATCGAAATTGGTGATATCGAAATCGCTCCTTTGGCATTTATGAGAGGTAGAACACTAAAAAATTCTTTTGCTATATTAGATGAAGCGCAAAATGCAACAGATACACAAATAAAAATGTTTTTAACAAGAATCGGTGAAAATTCAAAAATTGTAGTCAATGGAGATCCTACTCAGATAGATCTTCCTAACAAAAGTATGTCAGGATTAGTTAGATCAAAAGAATTATTGGGGCATCTAAATGAAATTTCAGTTGTAGACTTTGATCATTCAGATGTAGTTAGACATCCACTGGTTTCTAAAATTGTAAAAGCCTACTCTAAAAATGATTAATTTAAACGTCTTCTCAGAAGAGAAGGCTTGGTCTAAAAAACTTAAAAAAAAAGATTTTTTTTTTAAAAGTATTTGTGGTGCTTTTCCAAAAAAATATAAATTTTTAAATAAAAAAATAAGTTTATCTTTACTTCTTTCAAACAATAAAAAAATTAAAATTTTAAATAAAAAATTTAGAAATAAAAATAAATCTACTGATATTTTATCTTTCCCATCTAGGAAAATATTAAAAATATCAAAGCAAACTTACTTAGGAGATATAATTATTAGTTTTAATTTTATGAATAAACCAAAATCACAAACAGACAAACAATTTAAAGAAAAAATAATTAAAACATTTATTCATGGTTTTTTACATTTGTTAGGATTTGATCACGTAAAAAATAAAGATTATTTAAAAATGTTAAAAGAAGAAGAACAAATCTATAAATCAGTTATCTCAAAAATTAAGTAAATTGAAAAAAAATTTATATATTGATGTAGTTTATTTGTTGTTCCTTGGAGCGATAACTTCATTAAGTTTACCACCTTTCAATTTGTTAATAATTAATTTTCTATCCTTTAGTTTATTCTTTATTTTTTTGATTAAAAAAAAAGAGAGCAAACTTAAATTATTTTTTTTCTATGGCTGGTTATTTGGATTTGGATATTTTCTAACAAATATATATTGGATCTCTATTTCATTAACATTTGATGAAAATTTTAAATTTTTAATTCCATTTGCTCTAATTTTAGTTCCTTCTTTTATTGCGTTATTTTACGGTTTTGTTTGTTATTTGTTTATTTTCTTTAAACCAAATGAAACTTTGAGTTCAATTTTATTATTTTCTGTAATCTTTGGTTTTCTAGAATTCATTAGAGGTTCAATTTTATCAGGTTTTCCTTGGAACTTAATTGCATATAGTTTTTCAAATCATTTAAAAATTCTAAGCATAACATCTTTAATAGGCACATATTCTTTCAACTTATTTTGTATAACTTTGTTTCTAAGTCCTGCACTCTTCATTTTACGGAATGACAAAAAAGATTTAATTTTTTGCTTAATTTTACCTTTAATATTTTTATTATTTTATTTCTTTGGATATTCAAATAAACAGGATTTTTACAATAATGATGTTGAAAAACTTGATTATAAAATAAGATTAGTTGGTACGGATATCTCTTTGGATAGGTTTTATTCAGGAGAGGGGCCTTTATCAACTATAAAAGATCTTATAAATATTAGTTCACCAAACAAGAAAGAGAAAATAATTTTCATTTGGCCAGAGGGTATATTGCCTGGAATTTCTCAGGATCAAATTCAAAGTTATGATTATTTATTTAATGAAAGTTTTAACGAAAATCATTTACTCATTTTAGGTATAAACAATAAATCAAAAGTTAATGATCAAGTTAAGTATTATAATTCTTTATCTGTTTATGATCATAATCTTAATTTATTAAATTATTATAATAAAATAAATCTTGTACCGTTTGGCGAATTTTTACCCATGGAAAATTTATTAAAAAAAGTAGGTCTCAAATCTCTAACTAACAACTATCAATCCTATTCAAAAGGTCAAAATAGGGAAATTATAGAGTTAAATCAAAATAACTTTTCTATAAAATTTTTACCCTTAATTTGTTATGAAATAATTTATTCTGGAAAATTATATAAAAATGATGAATTTGATATAATAGTAAATATTTCAGAAGATGGATGGTTTGGTCAATCAATAGGGCCAGAACAACACTTTGTTCACAGTATATTTCGAGCTATCGAAAGTGGAAAATATGTAATTAGATCAGCTAATAATGGAATAGCTGCGATAATAAATCCTCTAGGTATTGTTGAGGAAAAAATTAATTTTAAGGAAGTTGGATACATTGATTTTATGAAAATGAGAAAAATTCAGCCAACAGTCTTTTCTAAATATGGGAATAAAATTTTTGGTTTAATAATTTTATTGTATATTTTTTTAATATTTTCATTTAATAGAATTAAAAAATGAGTAATTTAAAAAATTTCCTATTTACAAGTGAGTCAGTTTCGGAGGGACATCCAGATAAAGTATCAGATAGAATTTCTGATATGGTTGTTGATAGTTACATTTCTGGAGATCCTTATTCAAGAGTTGCTTGTGAAACTTTAACGACAACAAATAAAGTTGTGCTTGCAGGTGAAGTAAGAGGACCTGAGATTAAAAAAGATGATTTAATCGAAAAAGTAAGGAATTGCATAAAAGATATTGGATATGATCAGGAAGGATTTACCTGGAAAGAAGCAACAAAAATAGAAAGTCATTTGCATTCTCAATCTGCAGATATTGCAATGGGTGTAGACTCATCTGGAAACAAAGATGAGGGTGCCGGAGACCAAGGTATAATGTTTGGTTATGCATGTAATGAAACAGATGTATTTATGCCCGCACCAATTCATTATTCGCATAAAATTTTAAGACTTATGGCCGAGGATAGAAAATCCGGTAAATTAAAAAATATCGAACCAGATTCAAAAAGCCAAGTTACATTCGAATATGTTGATGGTAAACCAACTAAAGTAAAATCTGTTGTTATATCATCTCAACATTCATCTGATGTTAATCAAGCTCAGGTGAGAGAATTATTAAGACCGTATATGTTAAAATCCATTCCAGAAAAATTTCTTAAAGACTTTAATGAGGAAGAGTTTTATGTAAACCCAACTGGTAATTTCGTAATAGGTGGTCCAGATGGAGACTGTGGTTTAACTGGAAGAAAAATTATTGTAGATACCTATGGTGGAGCTGCGCCCCATGGAGGAGGAGCATTTTCAGGCAAGGATCCTACAAAAGTAGATAGATCTGCTGCTTATGCAGCAAGATATATTGCTAAAAATGTTATTGCTTCAAATATAGCAGACAAATGTTTGATACAGTTAGCTTATGCAATAGGAGTTTCAAAACCTTTGTCAATTTATGTTGATTTGTTTGATAATGATTTAGACAAAAATAAGTTTGTTGTTGAAAAGATTAACGAAAATTTTGATCTCAGTCCTAGAGGAATTAGAGAAATGCTAAACCTTAATAAACCTATATATGAAAAAACAGCAGCTTACGGTCACTTTGGCAGAACCTCAGAAGATGATGGATCATTTTCGTGGGAAAAAACTGATAAAATCAACGTTTTTTCTAAATAGTTTCAGTTGAATTAAAAAAAAACTTTACTATATTGCCCTTACATTGTTGAATTATCAAAATGGGCCTTGGCCCATTTTTTTTTGGAGTAGATAAAAAATGTTAAATAAAAGAGCAGATAAATTAGAATTATTAAGAATTGCTGAAGCAGTAGCTTTGGAAAAATCGATAGATAAAGAACTTATAATTAGTTCTATGGAAACAGGTATAGCTAAAGCAGCTAAATCTAAGTTTGGTCAAGAAAATGAGATTAAAGTTTCAATTAATAGAGATAATGGAGACATAGAATTGTTCAGAAAACTTATTATTTCTGAAAATCCTGAAAATGCAAATACAGAAATAAAATTGGAAGATGCGATAAGTCTTAATGAAAACAATAAAGACATGTCAATCGGTGATGAAGTTCTTCAACCATTACCATCTTTTGATTTTGGAAGAATAGCTGCTCAAACTGCAAAACAAGTTATAAGCTTTAACGTTAGAGAAGCAGAGAGAGAAAGACAATTTAATGACTTCATTGATAAAAAAGATACAATTTTAAGTGGTATTGTTAAGAGACTAGAATTTGGAAGTGTTATCGTTGACCTAGGTAGAACAGAAGCAATCATTCAAAAAAATGAATTAATTCCAAGAGAAAATATTAAAGCTGGAGATAGAGTAAAAGCTTATTGCTATGACGTAAGAAGAGAGCCAAGAGGTCAACAAATTTTCTTATCTAGAGCTCACCCAAAATTTATGGAGAAACTTTTTGTTCAAGAAGTACCAGAAATATATGATGGACTAATAGAAATTAAATCTTCTTCAAGAGATCCTGGAAGTAGAGCAAAAATTTGTGTTAAAGCAGTTGATACATCTTTAGACCCAGTCGGAGCTTGTGTTGGTATGAGAGGCTCTAGAGTTCAGGCAGTTGTAAATGAACTTCAAGGAGAAAAAATTGATATTGTGAATTGGTCAGAGGATGCTGCAATATTAGTATCAAATGCTTTGTCGCCTGCAGAAGTTCAAAGAGTGAATGTTGATTCCGAAAGAAAAAAACTTGATGTAATCCTAACAGAAGAAAATTTGAGCAAAGCGATTGGTCGAAGGGGTCAAAATGTAAGATTGGCAACTAAGTTGTTAAATTATGAAATTAATATTATGACTGATGCGGAAGACTCCGAGAGAAGACAGTTAGAGTTTAAAGAAAAGACAGATAACTTTGTTAAAAATTTAGAATTAGACGAAACGTTAGGTCAATTATTAGTTGCTGAAGGTTTTTCAACAATAGATGATATTAAAGATAGCTTGCCAGAAAATTTAACTAAAATAGAAGGAATTGAGGAAGAAACAGCTATTGCGTTAATTGAAAGAGCAAAAGAGTTTCATCAAAAAGATCAAGAAGATATATCTGAAAGAATTAAAGAGCTTGGTCTACAAGATGCTCTTATCAACCTTAAAGGTCTTACACCAGGAATGTTAGTTACACTGGGTGAACAAAAAATATTAACATTAGAAGATTTTGCAGATCTTGCATCTGATGAACTTACTGGTGGCTATGATGTAATTAAAGGAGAGAGAGTTAAAATTCAGGGTTATCTAGAGGATTTTGCTTTATCAAAAGAAGAGGCAGATGAATTAATTATGTCTGCTAGAAATATAATTTATAAAGATTGAGAGATGAGCAATGGAAAAAAAAACAAAATTAACAATATCCGGCTCTGCAAAGAAATCTATAAGAAATATTGAGATAGCAAAAACTCAAGGAAAAAATTCTAGAGTAATTGAAAAACAAGGTGGTAAATTTACTAATAGAGGTGGATCGTTTAGACCTGGTGCTGGAAAACCAAAATCTAGTACTTCATTTAATAGAGGTGCACCATTAAAACCGTCTTTTGCATCAAAATCTCCTCCAATTACAAGCGATTTTGAAAGAAGAAAACTGGCAGAGCAAAGAGCTACCAAAAGACTAAAGGGAGATAGTGAAAAAGATAAAAAAACTTTAAAAGCTGGAACAAAAAAAAGAGAGTTAAAATTAACTGTTTCGAGAGCATTAAGTGATGAAATAGAAGCAAGAGAAAGAAGTTTAGCATCAGTTAAAAGAGCTAGACAAAAAGAAATTAAAAATTCTTCTAAAGAAGAGGCGCAAGAAAATTCAAAACCAGTAAAACGAGATATCAATATACCAGAAGCAATAACTGTTAGAGAGTTAGCCAATAGAATGGCAGAGCAGTCTAGCAATGTAATTAAATACTTATTTGGAATGGGTGTAACCGTAACAATTAATCAAACTTTAGCTGCTGATACAGCTGAATTTCTAGTTAAGGAATTTGGACATAATCCGATAAGAGAAGAAAAAGCAGAAGAAATTATTCAAAAAATAAAAGCTACTAGAGTAGAAAATTTAAAAAATAGACCACCTATTGTTACTGTTATGGGCCATGTTGATCACGGTAAAACTTCTGTTTTAGATGTTTTGAGAAGTGCAAATGTTGTTTCAGGAGAGTTTGGTGGAATTACTCAGCATATAGGAGCATACCAAATTGAAAGTCAAAATAATAGATTAACTTTTATAGATACTCCGGGTCACGCAG
This sequence comes from uncultured Pelagibacteraceae bacterium, assembly GCA_902588855.1. GTDB lineage: Bacteria > Pseudomonadota > Alphaproteobacteria > Pelagibacterales > Pelagibacteraceae > Pelagibacter. The sequence continues at coordinate 8,835 of CACIQS010000012.1, forward strand.
CTTTTACAGAAATGAGAGCTAGAGGATCAAAATTAACAGATGTAGTTGTTTTAGTTGTTGCAGCTGATGATGGAGTAAAGCCACAAACAGTCGAGTCTATAAAACATGCAAAAGCTGCGAATGTTCCAATCGTAGTTGCAATAAATAAGTGTGATCTTCCTGAAGCTGATCCACAGAAAATTAAAAACCAATTACTTGAACATGAGTTAATTGCAGAAGATCTATCTGGAGACACATTAATGGTTGAGGTTTCTACAAAAACTAAAAAAAATTTAGATAAGTTAGTTGAGTCTATAATTTTACAAGCTGAAATTTTAGATCTTAAGACTGATTATGAATCTAAAGCTACAGGGATTGTATTAGAATCAAAAATAGATGTTGGGAGAGGACCGGTTGCAAATATTATTGTGACTACAGGTACTCTTAAAAAGGGTGATTTTTTTGTAAGTGGTTTAAAATGGGGAAAGGTCAGAGCAATAATTAATGATAAAGGTCAAAATATTAGCGAAGCTCAACCGTCAACTCCTGTAGAAGTTTTAGGTATAAATGGTGCTGCTAAAGCTGGAGATGATTTTATTGTTTTAGACACTGAAAAAGAAGCTAAAACTTTGAGTGAAAATAGAGCTCAAGAAAGCAAAGATGGAAAGAACCCATTAACCTTTGCAACACAAGATTCTGCTTTTTCAGATAAATCTTCTGAAGAATTAAATTTAATTATAAAATCTGATGTACAAGGATCCTCAGAAGCTATCAAAAATGCAATTGCTCAAATTAAACATGAGGAAGTTAAGCCAAAAATAATTTTAGCAGATATTGGAATGGTAACCGAAACTGATGTTACATTAGCCAAGGCATCTAATGCAGTTCTTATAGCCTTTAATGTTAAACCGAGCAAAGAGGCTAAAAAACTTGCTGAAAATGAAAAAATAAAAATTTCTTCTTATAATATAATTTATGAGGTTTTGGATTATGTTAAGCAAAAAATGTCTGGACTATTATCTCCAGATGTTCAAGAAACAATTACTGGAACAGCACAAATTCTCGAGATATTTAAGGTTTCGGGTGCAGGAAAAGTTGCTGGCTCAAAAATTACAGAGGGTGAAATAAATAGTAATTCTGAAGTAAGAATTATTAGAGATGGTGCAATTATTTACACAGGAAAAGTTTCAACAATTTTCAGAGAAAAAAACCAAGTAAAACAAGTTAGTGATGGTCAAGAATGTGGAATTACCGTTAAAGATTATATGGATTTTCAAAAAAACGACACAATAGAGGCATTTAGTGTTACATCTACAGAGAGATCGATTTAATGGCTGATAGAATAGGAAAACCAGTATCACAAAGGCAGCTTAGAGTTGGAGAGATGATTAAGCAGTCTTTAAGCATGATTTTTATAAGAAATGAGGCTAAGTTGCCGAACTTAGAAACAAATACTATAACAGTTACTGAGGTTAGAATGAGTCCTGATTTAAAAATTGCTAAAGCATATGTTCTCCCATTAGGAGGAAAAGATGCTGAGGAAACAATTAATGTTTTGAAGGAATACTCATTTTTAATAAGAAAAATTTTATCACAAAAAGTGGTTATGAAATTTTTACCAAAATTACTTTTTAGAAAAGATGAGTCTTTTGAGTATGCGGAAAAAATAGAAAACTTAATAAAACAAACAAATAAATAGGAAGAAAGAGGCATGAACAAAAAGGCACAAGAATTAGCAATGCACGATAAAGATACTGGATCTTCAGAGATACAGATAGCTTTGCTAACAGAGAAAATTGAAACTCTCTCTAAACATATTAAGCAATTCAAAAAAGATAAACATTCATCTGTTGGATTGTTGAGAGCGGTAAATAGAAGAAAGAAATTGTTAGAATACTTAAAGAAAAATAAAATGGATTCTTACAAAAATGTACTGTCGAAATTGAATTTAAGAAAATAGAAGTCAAGATAGATAGAACGGAATGGAACGAAACGAACGAAACGAAATGGAAATGAAATGTTTAAAGTATACAAGAAGGAAATTGAAGTAGCGGGTAAGAAGATAAGTTTAGAAACAGGTAAAGTAGCAAGACAGGCAGACGGTGCAATAATCGCAACATGTGGAGAGACAGTCGTACTAGCAACAGTAGTGGGAGCAAAAAAAGTAAATCCTGATATGGATTACTTTCCATTATCTGTAAATTACCAAGAAAAATATTATGCAGCTGGAAAAATTCCAGGTGGATATTTTAAAAGAGAAGCAAGACCAACTGAAAGTGAAACACTAATCTCTAGATTAATTGACAGACCAATCAGACCTTTGTTTCCTGATGAATTTAAAAATGAAGTACAGTTATTACCAACAGTAATTTCATATGATAAAGAAAATGAACCAGATATTTTATCAATCACTGCTTCATCAGCAGCATTAGCTATATCAGGAATGCCATTTATGGGTCCTGTAGGAGCTTCAAGGGTTGGATTTATTGATGGAAAATATATTCTAAACCCATCTAAAGTAGAGTTAGAAAAATCGAAATTAGATTTAGTTGTAGCAGGTACAAAAGACGCTGTACTTATGGTTGAGTCTGAAGCAAGTGGTTTAACTGAAGAAGAAATGCTAAACGCAGTTAAATTTGGTCACGAAGGTTTTGTTCCAGTGATTGAAATGATTGAGGAACTTGCAAAAGAATGCAGAAAAGCTGAGTGGACAGTAGAGAAAAAAGATCTATCAGAAGTTAAAAAAAAACTCGAGGAAACTTTTACAGAAGATCTTAAAAAAGCTTTTGCAACAAGAGATAAACAAGATAGATCAAATCAAATTTCAGAGATTACTGATAAAGCTAAAAAGCTTTATGAGGAAGATGAAAATTACACTGATCTAGATGTTAACAGTCAGTTAAAAAATCTTGAAAAATCAATTGTTAGAACAGACATTCTAAAAAATAAAAATAGAATTGATGGTAGAGGCTTATCAGATGTAAGACCTATCGAATGTGAAGTAGGTGTTTTACCAAGAGCTCATGGATCTGCTTTATTTACTAGAGGAGAAACGCAAGCAATTGTTGTTGCAACCCTAGGAACATCTGATGATGAGCAAAGAATTGAAAGTTTAGATGGATTACAAAGAGAGAGATTTATGCTTCACTATAACTTTCCTCCTTTTTCAGTTGGAGAAACCGGTAGAATTGGAACTGGTAGAAGAGAAATTGGCCATGGTAAATTAGCTTGGAGAGCAATTAATTCTTCATTACCCACAAAAGAAGCATTTCCATATACTTTTAGAGTTGTTTCAGAGATTACAGAGTCTAATGGTTCTTCTTCAATGGCAACTGTTTGTGGAACCTCATTAGCATTAATGGATGCAGGTGTGCCTATTAAAGAGCCGGTTGCAGGTATTGCGATGGGATTAATTAAAGAAGGTGATGATTTTAGCGTCCTTTCAGACATCTTAGGTGATGAAGATCATCTTGGTGACATGGATTTTAAAGTTGCTGGAACTAAAGATGGAATTACCTCTCTTCAAATGGACATCAAAATTACAGGTATTACATTTGAAATTATGGAGCAGGCCTTAAGCCAAGCTAAAGATGGAAGAGTTCATATCTTAGGAGAAATGAATAAAGCTTTATCAGCTTCAAGATCTGATGTTGGAAAACACACTCCAAAAATGGAACAAGTTAATGTTGATAAAAAAGATATTGCTGCTGTCATTGGAAAAGGTGGTGCAACAATTAGAGAGATCGTTGAAAAATCAGGTGCTAAAGTAGATGTGAACGATGAAGGTGTAGTAACTGTTGCTGCTCCAGATGAAGAGTCTAGAAACATCGCAATGCAAATGATTAAAGACATCACTGCAAAAGCTGAATTGAATAAAATTTATTCAGGTAAAGTAATGAAGATTATGGAGTTTGGTGCATTTGTTAATTTCTTAGGAAAACAAGATGGACTAGTTCATATCTCAGAACTTGCAGATAAAAGAGTTGCTAAAGTTACTGACGTTGTCAAAGAAGGTGACGAAGTAAAAGTTAAAGTGATTGGTTTCGATAGAGGTAAAGTTAAACTTTCTATGAAACAAGCTACTGAGTAATTATTTACTTAAAATAAAATTTTAAACCCCAAAAAAATGATTTTTGGGGTTTTATTTGAATAATTTTTAGGATATCTCGTGCGACAATTAATGATCTAATAATTACCTTCTTAGTATCCATTTCACTGGCCATGAAAGGTTCAAAATGAAAAATACAATTTTATCTATAGTATTTGTAATTTTTGCAAGTTCAGCATTTGCTGGTTCGTGTCCGATGTTATGGGGTGAATTAGATTCTGAAATAAAAATTGCAAAAGAATCAGGGATGTCATCAGACAAGGTCGACATTATTCAAAAATTAAGAGATTCTGGAAAACAAGCACATGATGATGGTGATCATGTAAAATCAGAAATCTTACTTAATGAAGCTCTGATATTAATAAAAAGTTAAATTAAAAACTTAAAATCCCCGGATTAATAATTCTGGGGGTTTTTTTAACTTAATTTAACTATATTTAGGTAATATTTTTAGGATCTGGCATCCCAACCTTGTTATATCCAGCATCTACATAGTGAATTTCACCTGTAACACCATTTGCAAGATCGCTTAATAGATATAATGCTGAATTTCCAACATCATGGATATCTACATTTCTCTTAAGGAAAGAATGGTCTTCATTCCATTTATATAAGAATTTTGCATCTCCGATAGCAGAAGCAGCTAATGTTTTGATGGGTCCTGCACTTATTGCATTTACTCTCACACCTTTGGCTCCTAAATCTCTAGCTAAATACTTAACACTTGCCTCAAGAGCTGATTTACAAACACCCATTACGTTATAATTTGGAATTGCTTTAGTAGACTCGTAAGTTAAAGTTAATAAACTTCCACCTTGTTTCATTACTTTTGAAGCTTCTTTTGCTACTTCAGTAAATGAAAAACAAGAAATTAACATACTTCTTAAAAAATTTTCTCTTGTCGTATTTAGATACTCACCTGATAACTCTGATTTATCAGAAAAAGCAACTGCATGAACTACAAAATCGATTTCACCCCATTGGGATTTGATATCCTCAAATAATTTTACAACTTCTTCTTTTTTTTCAACATCACAACTAAATGTAACATTTGAATTTAATTTTTCTGCTAAAGGAACAACTCTTTTTTTTAGAGCATCACCCAAATAAGTAAATGCTAACTCTGCTCCAGCCTCTGCAAGTTTTTGAGATATACCCCAGGCAATAGATCTCTCATTAGCAACACCCATAATCAATCCTTTTTTACCTTTCATCAAACTCATAAACTAAACCTTTTCAAAAATTAAAGCTGCGTTAGTTCCACCAAAACCAAAGCTATTTGACATTACTGTATTTAAATTTATGTCCGTTTCAGTTTTTGAAACTATGGGAAATTTTTTAGCATCATCATCCATATCTGTAATATTTGCCGATCCTGTTATGAAATTATTTTTCATCATTATCAAACAATATATTGCTTCATGCACTGAAGCAGCCCCTAAAGGATGACCAGATAAAGATTTTGTTGAACTTATTTTTGGAATGTCTTCTCCAAAAGTTTCTTTAATAGCATTAAGCTCGGTTATATCTCCTACCGGAGTAGATGTTCCATGAGTATTAATGTAATCAATTTTATTTTTAGCAGTTGCCATTGCCATTTTCATACATCTAACAGCACCTTCACCCGATGGCGCTACCATGTCGTATCCATCCGAAGTTGCTCCATAACCAGTTAATTCTGCGTATATTTTAGCACCTCTTGCTTTAGCATGTTCGTATTCCTCAAGTACTAACACACCCGCACCACCTGCAATTACAAACCCATCTCTAGTTTTATCATAAGCTCTAGACGCAGATTGTGGAGTGTCATTATATTTTGATGATAAAGCTGTCATAGCATCAAACATTGCTGTCATTGCCCAATGAATTTCTTCACTACCACCTGCAAAAACAACATCCTGTTTACCCATTTGAATTAATTCCATAGAATTTCCTATGCAGTGTCCACTAGTTGCACATGCAGAACTCATTGTGTAGTTAGTTCCTTTAATTTTAAATGGTACTGCAAGTGTTGCTGAGGCAGTACTGGCCATTGTTCTTGGAACAATAAAGGGCCCCATTAGTTTTGGAGTTTTAGCTCTCGTTTTGTCTGCTGCAAGTATTACGTTTTCAATTGATGGACCACCGGAACCCATTACAATTCCAGTTTTAAAATTACTTACTTCACCTTCTTCTAATCCAGAGTCTTCAATTGCCTCTTTCATTGCAATATAATTGTAAGCTGAGCCTGAACCCATAAATCTAATTGTTTTTCTATCGATATGATCCTCAAGTTTAATATTTGGTTTACCATGAACATGGCTTTTTAAGTTATGCTCTTTATAATCTTCAGCATAAGAAATTCCTGATTTTGAATTTAATAAAGATTGATGAACTTCTTCCTGATTATTTCCTAAACAAGAAACAACTCCTAAACCTGTAATAACTACTCTTCTCATTATTTAAACAACCCTACTTTTAAACTTTCTGCTGAATATATTTTTTTATTATCTGCAAGAACAATTCCATTTGCAAGCCCAACAGTTGTTCCTCCAGGAGACATAATTTTCTTCATATCTATTTCATATCTTACATTTTTTACACTCTGTAAAACTTCACCTGTAAATTTTACAGTACCCACACCTAAAGCTCTTCCTTTTCCAGGGTTTCCTAGCCAACCTAGAAAAAAACCCACCAGTTGCCACATAGCATCTAAACCTAAACATCCTGGCATAACTGGATCTTTTTTAAAATGACAATCAAAAAACCAGAGATCGTCTTTAATATCTAATTCAGCCTTTAATGAGCCTTTATTAAATGCACCATTATTCTCATTGATTTCTGTTATTCTGTCAAACATAAGCATTGGTGGAAGAGGTAATTTAGCATTACCAGGACCAAAAAGGTTACCATTTCCACAAGTTATGAGATCATTATAGGAGTATGAGTTTTTTTTCATAATTTTGAGCTCCCTTATTACTTGATTTAATCCTATTATAATATAATAAAACAATAAATTTTTATTCTTACTTTAGAATAATTATAAAAAACAATGCCAAAAAACTGCAATTTCATTGAAAAATTAAGAGGAGTAGGACTTAGACCTACCAAGCAAAGAATAAACATGTGCGAAGTTTTGTTTAACAGAGAAAAAACTTTCCATTTCACAATTAACGATTTGGTTAAAATGATATCTGAGAAAATGAATCAAAAAATCTCTCTAGCTACAGTTTACAACACAGTTCATGCATTTGAAAAAAAAGGATATTTAAAAGAAATTTCAATCGATAGTCATAAAAGTTATTTTGATACAAACACATCATCACACCATCATTTTTTTGATGAAGATACGAATGAGCTAATCGATTGTGATGAGAGCGATATAGACAAAATAAATATTAGAAAAAATATACCTGGAAAAAAAATAAATTCTGTTGAAGTTTTGATTAGAGTTGCGAGTGATAATCAAAATCAAAAATAATTCCATTAAATCAATTACTTAAAATCTACATTATAATAATTCTAAACTGTTGACATATTCTGCAAAAGCATTATATGGTGATTAACATTTAAAAGGAGAAAATAATGTCTTTAAAAGGAAGTAAAACAGAAGAAAATTTAAAAGAAGCGTTTGCTGGTGAAAGTCAAGCAAACAGAAGATATCTTTATTTTGCACAAAAAGCTGACATAGAAGGTTATAATGATGTAGCCGCAGTTTTTAGATCAACAGCAGAAGGTGAAACTGGTCACGCGCATGGTCATTTGGAGTATCTAGAAGAAGTTGGTGATCCAGGAACTGGTATGCCAATTGGAGAAACAAAAGCTAACCTGGCTTCTGCAGTACAAGGTGAAACTCATGAGTACACTGATATGTACCCTGGTATGGCCAAAACAGCTAGAGAAGAAGGCTTTGATGAAATTGCTGACTGGTTTGAAACTTTAGCTAAAGCTGAAAAATCACACGCTGGTAAATTCCAAAAAACTTTAGAATCTATTAGCTGATCAAATTTCTTAGTGGGTGCTAGCCGCCCACTAAAAACAATTCAAATTTAAAATAACTTAATTATATGAGCAAAGAAGGCAGCTTAAGTGCACCTATAAGACATCCAATAGATTTTGAGCATCCTGATTTTCTAAATCCCGAAAAATTAGATACTGAAATGAGAAGAGTATTTGATATCTGTCATGGGTGTAGAAGATGTTTTAATCTCTGTGATTCATTTCCAAAGTTATTTGATATGATTGATGAGTCTAAAAATGAAGATGTTGAAAGCTTATCTAGTGATCAATTTTCCCCTGTTGTTGATGCATGTACTTTGTGTGATATGTGTTTTATGACTAAATGTCCATATGTTCCACCTCATGATTTTGATTTGGATTTTCCACATTTAATGCTGCGATATAGAACAGCTCAAAAAAAATTAGGTAAATTGCCAAACGTACCAACACAATTAGCCCAAATAGACCGAAACGCAAAAATTGGTGTCATGTTTTCTAAAATAGTTAACTGGGCATCAAATATTAAAAATAAATTAATTAGAAAAATTTTAGAAATAATTACCGGAATAGATAAAAGGGTTCAATTACCAAAATATAACTCTGAAACTTTTTCAAATTTTTTTAAAAATAATAAAGATAAAATTACTTATGAAACACCTTCTAAAGAAAGAAAAGTTGTTATCTATTCAACTTGTTTTGTAAATTTTAATAAAAAAAATACTGGTGTTGCTGCTTTAAAAGTTTTGAAAAAAAATGGTGTAGAGGTGCAGGAGGCTTATCCCGGTTGTTGTGGAATGCCATTTCTAGAGCAAGCAGCTTTACCAAAAGTTGTTGAACAAGCGAAAAAAGTTTCTAAGGATTTAATCGAATGGGTTGATAAAGGATATAAAGTAGTAACCTTAACAGCAAGTTGTGGATTGATGTTAAAATTTGAATGGCCTTTGCTGCTCCCAAATGATGAAAAAATTAAAAAATTATCTTCAAATGTTATGGATATTGACGAGTATGTAGTTGATATTTCAAATAATGAGGGATTAGAGGAAGGATTAAATGAGATTGATGGAGGAGTAACTGTACATCACGCCTGTCATGCAAGAGCACAGAACATGGGTAACAAAGCGAGAGATATGTTAAAATTGATACCAAACATTAAAATTGATGTGGTTGAAAGATGTGCAGGTCATGGAGGAACTTTTGGAGTAATGAAAGGAACTCATGATTTAGCAAATAAAGTCGGAAGACCTACAGCTAGACAAATAAAAAATAAAAATAATAAGTATATGGCTTCTGATTGTCCTTTGGCTGGCAAACATTTAAAACAGTTAGAAGTTGATACAAATATATCTAATGATGAGGCACTACATCCTATCGAACTAATGGCAAAAAGTTATAACTTATGATTATGCCCAGAGAAAAAAAAGAAATCCAAAAACAAGATATCATGCCACTAGATGTCTACATAAAAAACAGAAGAGAATTAAGAAAAAGTATTGTTGATTTTAAAAAAAATAGAAGAATTGCTTTAGGACCTTATGCAACATTTTACTTTGAAAGTTACGAGACAATGTTAGCTCAAGTTCAAGAAATGCTATATATTGAAAAAGGTGGAGATGAACAACTTAAAGACGAGTTGTCAGCATACAACCCTTTAATACCTAATGGTAAAGAATTAACGGCTACATTAATGTTTGAAATAGATAACCCTATATCACGTGCGGCTTTCCTGGGAAAAGTAGGCGGAATAGAAGAAACAGTGTTTATGAAAATTAATGGAGAAAAAATAAAAGCTATACCAGAGGAAGATGTTGATAGAACATCAGCTGAAGGGAAAGCTTCTTCAGTTCAATTTATTCATTTTAATTTTACAGACGACCAGATAACCATATTTAAATCAGAAGGGACTGAAGTTGAAATAGGAATTGATCATAAAGAATATTCACATACTACTAAGTTGTCTATTGAGAACAAAAAGTCACTTTCAGCTGATTTTAGTTAATTAAATCCCCAAATATTGTCTGTTTTAATCCAACCTTGAAATTCTTTAGAGTTTACTTCGCACCATTTTTGCTCACACTTTTCTAATATCAATAACCTCCCTTCTTTAATAAGAGCGATTGGTTTTGCAAAAGATGTGGGGTTTTTAAATAAAATTTTATCTTTGGTTGCTATGACAGAATTATTTTTTTTTAATTGAGATATGTGTATCCACCCACTATTATTTTTAAAGTCTATAATCCTTCTAAAGTTTTCTTTTTTATCTATTTGTTTTAAAGGAAGGTTGATTTTTTTGTAAACATATTTTACATCTGAGTCAAAACTTGGGCCATACCTAACGTTTACCTTATTTTTTTTTAAAGAAACAAATATTTCATTTGCTGAACTTATTGATATTAATAAAAGAAAAATTAAAATTATTCTTATAATTAATTGCATAGACAGTTTTTTCTTTTTTTAATTTTTGCTTTTCTAAAATTTAAATTTAATAAATCAATAATTAAAATATAATTATTTAAACTTTGACCTATATTTAAAATATTTTTTAAAATTTCATTTGCTTGCATTGTACCAACAATTCCAGCAACAGTTCCTAAGATTCCCTCATATTCACAATTGAGTATTTCATCTGATATTTTTTCCTCTTGATAAAAACATCGAAGGCACGGTTCTTTTTTACTTTTGAAATCAAATGTAAAGATATGACCATCAAACTTACTTATAGCACCAGTTACCAAAAACTTTTTATACTTTAAACTCAAATCATTAATTAGAAATTTACTTTCAAAATTATCAGTCCCATCAACAATATAATCATAATCTTTAATAATTTTTTGAAATTTAGATTTATTTAATTTGTAATTAAATATTTTTATTCTTGTTAAAGAATTAATTTTGTTTAATTTTTTTTTTGCAATTTTAACTTTTGGTTGATTTAAGTCTTTTTCATTGAATAAACTTTGCCTATGAATGTTTGAAAGGCTTATTCGATCATGATCTACAATTCCTAATGAGCCAATCCCTGACCTAGTTAAGAATTCTGCTACTGGACATCCAAGACCACCCATACCTATTATTAATACTTTTGAATTTGTAATTTTATTTTGACCTAAAATACCAATATTTTTTAATATGATTTGTCTTGAAAAACGTTCGATTTGATTTTTGTTTAACTTTTTGCTCATTTTCCCGTTGAGCCAAATCCACCTTCGCCTCTTATTGTTTCCGGAAGTTCTTCTGTTTCTTCAAAATTCATTTTTATCACCGGTATAAGAACCATTTGAGCTATTCTATCTCCATTGTTTATTAAAAAATCTTCTTTTCCGTGATTGTAAAGAATTACTTTTATCTCACCTCTGTAATCACTATCTATCGTTCCAGGTGTATTTAAAACGCTAATGTTATTTTTTGCAGCTAAACCTGATCTAGGCCGTATTTGTATTTCAAATTCATTTGAAAAAGCAACAGCAATTCCAGTTGGAACCAAGCAAGAATTTTGAGATTTAAGTACAATAGGTTCTTTTATAAATGCCATGAGATCCATTCCTGAAGCACCTTCTGTTTTGTAGGTGGGTAACTCTATTGAAGGATCTAATTTTTTAACAAGGATTTTTGCCATTAATTTAATTGATCAATAATTCTATCAACTATTTCATCAGAAATTTCAGATTTTTTTTTGTATGGTAGGACTTCATTTTTTAAAGATTTATTTTTGTAGTGAATCGTAACTTCATTATAATCAGAATTAAATCCAATATTTTTTTTAGAAACATCATTAGAAATTATCCAGTCACAATTTTTTTTATTTAATTTTTCTTCTGCATTTTTTAAAATTTCGTTTGTTTCTGCCGCAAAACCAATCACAATTTCAGGTCTCATAGAATTATGATTTGATATGTAATTTAAAATATCAACATTTTTTTCTAAATTTAAATTTATTGCCTCTTTCTTTTTTATTTTAGTAAGAAATTTATTTTTTACTTTAAAATCTGATACTGCTGCTGAAAAGATTGCTACATCTACGGGCAAATTCTCTTGTGTCGCAGCAAACATCTCATCCGCTGTTTCAACTTCTATCAGTTTAATATCTTTTTCTACTTCCAAATTAGTTGGTCCTGAAATCAGAGTTGTGTCAAAACCTTTTTTTGATAGACATTTAGCTAGCTCATACCCTTGCTTGCCACTTGATTTATTTGTTATAAAACGCACAGGATCAATATACTCATTTGTTGGACCCGCAGTAACTAAAGCTTTAAATTTTTTATTTTTACTTTGGTTTAAAAAAAATTGATTTATTTCATTTGCAATTTTTAATGGTTCAGACATCTTGCCTTCACCGTATTCTCCACATGCCATATCTCCTATTTCAGGACCAATATATTTATAACCAAAATCTTTTAATTTTTTTAAATTAATTTTTGTAGATTTATGTTCCCACATTCTAACATTCATAGCTGGTGCTAAATAAATTTGTTTATTTGAAGCAAGTATTACAGCGGAAGCTAAATCATCTGTAGTACCTTGCGCTAATTTCGAAATGGTATTTGCTGTTGTTGGGGCAACGATAATTACATCTGCCCATCTAGAAAGCGAAATGTGATCCATTTCAGTTTCGTTTTCTAAGCTAAACAAATCACTATAAACTTTACCTTGAGATAATGATGCTACTGATAATGGAGTTACAAATTCTTTAGCACTAGAAGTAAGTATAGTTTTTATTTCTGCACCATTTTTTTTTAATAATCTTATAGTTTCAAGACTTTTGTAAGCTGAGATACCACCACAAATAATAAAAAGAATTTTTTTGTTATTAAGATTTTTCATTTGCAGAATTAAAATACTATAAGACCAAAAATTACAAGAAGTAATAAGCCAATAATAGATTGGTTTCTAAAAGCTACCATTTCAGATTTTTTATCGTTTAAAGCTGTATATGAATTCGAGTTTTGTGGAATTTGTCCACTAGCTAAAAATGTCAGAGCTTGATTTGCTTTATCCATGATCTCAGGTAACTCAGGTAATCTTTTAATTACTTCAGTACTATTTTTGAGTGTTTCATTAAAATTATTAAAAGGATCTTTTGTTTCTCTTAACCAATTTTCAAGAACTGGTTTAGAGGTTGTCCAAATATTAGTGTTAGGATTTAATTTTCTTGCAACTCCTTCAACTACGACCATTGTTTTTTGTAACATCAATAACTGAGGTTGAGTTTGCATATTGAATTTTTCTGTAACATCAAAAAGCTGTTTTAATAATTTTCCACCTGAAATATCTTTAACCTCTTGACCAAATATTGGTTCCCCTATTGACCTTAATGCTTGAGCAAGATCATCTATTGGCACATTTTTAGGGACTAATCCCGCTACCAAGTGAACTTCAGCAACTTTTTTGTAATCTCTTTGAATAAATCCAAATAAAATTTCAGCTAAAAAACGCTTGCTCATTTTGTCTAATCTACCCATAATGCCAAAATCTATTGGAGCTATTTGACCATTCTCATCAATAAATATATTTCCTTGGTGCATATCAGCATGAAAAAAACCATCTCTTACAGCATGTCTTAAAAAATGTTGGATAATATCTTCAGCAATTTTATTGGTATTTAAATTTCTTTTTTTCAATTCTTCTGTTTCACGAATAGAAACACCCTCTATCCAATCTAATGTCATTACATTTTCACTGGTAAAATTCCAATATATTTCAGGAACTTTAAATCCAGCATCATTTTTTGTATTTTCTGCATACTCATTGGCAGCAGCTGCCTCAAATCTTAAATCCATTTCGAGGTTAGTTATTTCTTTCAATAAAAAAACAACTTCTACAAGTTTTAATCTTTTGGTTTTTTTTAAAAATGATTCAATAATAAAAGCAAATAGCATCATAGCATCAATTTCTTCATTAAATATTTTTTTGATGTTGGGTCTTATAATTTTTATTGCTACATCTTTAATCGTTCCATTGTCATTTATTTTAGCTTTATGTACTTGTGCTATCGATGCAGCTGCAACCGGTTCACTTAAATCTATGATAGAATTATAAGCATCGTTTCCTAAATCAGCTTTAATTATTTCTTTTGCTTGATTAATAGAAAATGGTGGCAAACGATCTTGTAATTTTTCCAGTTTTCTAGAAAGCTCCTCTCCAATAATATCAGGTCTAGTGGCTAAAAATTGACCTAATTTTATAAAAGTTGTTCCCATCGACTCCAATGATTTTGAGAGTCTTTCTCCATCGTCTTGCACATGTTGATTCATTTTTTTTTTTTCAAAAGAGATAGCTAATAGCTGAAAAAGAATTTTGATTGCTACTGGTGGTTTTTTAAATTTCGATGCAATATCTAAAATATCAGATTTTGCGATTTTTCTTCCTAATTTAAATAAAGTGAATAATTTTTTTAGCATTATATCTTCCAACCACTATGGATAGAAACTATACCTCCTGAAAAATTTCTATAATTACATTTTGTAAAATTATGTACTTTCATTAAATCAATTAATTCCTCCTGATTAATAAATTCTTCAATACTTTTTACCAAATATTCATATGGTTTTTTATCACCAACAATGAATTGGCCGATATGAGGAATTATTTTCGAATAGTTCTTATAAACAAAATCTAAATTTGAATTTTGAATTTTTGAAAATTCTAAACATAAAAATCTTCCTCCTGGCTTCAATACCCTGTAAGCTTCAGATAGAGCTTTGTCTAAATTCTTTGTATTTCTGAGGCCAAAGCTTATCGTGTAATAATCAAACTCGTTATCTTGAAATGGAAGTTTCTCAGCAGCTGCATTAACCCATTTTATATTTTTATATTTAGATAATTTTTGCTTACCTTGATTTATCATACCTTTATTTGGATCTACACAAGTGGCTTCCGCCATTTGATCTGTGTTATTCAAAAATAATTTACCAATATCTCCAGTTCCACAAGCAACATCTATTAATTTCTTATTTGGGGATGGCTTCATTATATTGAGTAGACTTTTTTTCCAAAATCTATGAATTCCAAGTGACATAAAATCATTCATCAAGTCGTATTTACTATAAACTTGATCAAAAACACTCTCCACAAGGCCTTTTTTATTTTGAAGATATTGTTGCATAAAAAAATATATATTGAATATAGTGAGAAATGCCAGAATTACCAGAAGTAGAAATCGTTAGACAATCTTTGGATAAAAAAATTAAACAAAAAAGTATTAAAAAAGTAATTATTAGAAATAAAAATCTTAGATTTCCAGTTCCAAAAAATTTTAGTTCTTATTTGAAGAATAAAAAAATTACTAAAGTTGATAGATTTTCTAAGTATTTAATATTGAATTTTAAAAGTGGAGATTTTTGTTTGATACATCTAGGGATGTCTGGAACAATCCACATCATTGATAATAAAAAAAAATTGAAATTTACCAATGCTAGTTTTTATCATTCTCCTATATTGCCAAAAAAACATAATCATATTGAGTTAATATTTAATTCTTTGAGAGTAATATATAATGACCCAAGAAGATTTGGTTTTTTTGAGTTATTAGAAAATAATAAAAAATTAGAAAAAAGATTTCAAAATTTAGGGCCAGAACCATTCAATTTAAATTTTGATCTGAATTATGTTTTTAATTATTTCAAAGGAAAGAAAAAAAATATCAAAACTTTTCTATTAGATCAAAAATTTGTTTCTGGAATCGGAAATATTTATGCAAGTGAAATTTTATTTTTAAGTAAAATTTATCCTTTTAAAAAAGCAAGTTTGTTATCTAGAGAAGATTGTAAAAAAATTATTTATAATTCAAAGAAAATTTTATCAAGAGCGATTAAAAAAGGCGGTTCAAGTATTAGAGATTTTAAGGATACATTGGGATCTTCTGGAAATTATCAAAAAGAATTTAAAGTTTATCAACAAGAAGGATTAAGATGTAAAACGAGAGGATGTACAGATATTATAAAGAAAAAAATTGTATCAAATAGATCTACTTTCTTTTGTAATTCCTGCCAAAATTAGACAAATATTTAGTTGACCGTTTTCAGTTCTCAAGCTATACCCCTGCGCATGGCAAACACAAAATCAGCTATTAAACGTATAAGACGAATTTCTAAGCAAACAGCAGTTAATAAGGCTAGAAAAAGTAGATTTAGAAACGCTTTAAAGAAAATGCATGCTTTAATTGATAACAAAAAGAAAGATGAAGCATTAAAATTTTTACCCAAATTAAACTCTGAGTTGATGAAAATTGCAAAGACAGGCGTAATCAAAAAACAAAATGCATCTAGAAACGTTTCAAGAATAACAAAAAAGATTGCAGCAATTTAAAAACTCTAAGTTTTTTTCGAAGATAAATTTTACTAACACATAATATAAGATTTAAACATTTTTAAATTACTATATTTAGATTTAGTAAATTTTTGATCTTATGTAATGCAATTAATTATTGATTCAATCTATGTTTGATTCAATCAAAAATTTTATTTTACGATAATATTTTTTAACTAATCAAAAATTTAAATTTGTTTAAAAAATGTTGAAACAAAAAATCTACAATTTCAGATTTAATTTTTTTTTAAATTTAATTCAATACTTGTTGCAAAATTTTTTAAATAGTTCTAACTGATGTTTCCCCTTGAGTTATGAATAAATCTTATACAAATAAAAACATCAATAATTTTGCTTCAGAAGAGCTTGATTGGAAGCAAATTCAATCTGAAATGAAGAATAAATTAGGTTCAGAAATTTATGAAAGTTGGTTAAAAAAAATATCATTTCTTGAGGAACATAATAATTATTTACTTTTATCTGTGCCCACCAGATTCATTCGGGATTGGATTACTTCAAGGTACTTAGACCAAATTTTAAAAATAATTAAATTGTATAAAAAAGATATAATTAGAATTGAATTTAAAATTATTGATCAAAAAATAGATAAAGAGATTAAAGACTCAATAAAAAATGAAAATACCCAAAATGAAAATGTTTCTTTTATCAAAGATTCTTATCTTCAGTATAACCAAATAGATCCAAATAAACGATTTGATAATTTTATAACTGGATCAAGTAATAAACTTGCTTATGAAGCCTCTTTAAAAGTTACTGAAAATATTTCTCATTACAATCCACTTTATATTTATGGTGGTGTAGGGATGGGAAAAACTCATTTATTAAATTCAATAGGTTTTGAGATGAAGAAAAAAAATAAAGTGATGTTCATCTCAGCTGAACGTTTCATGTATCAGTTTGTAAAATCAATCAAATCAAATGATATGGTGAAGTTTAAAGAATACTTTAGAAATACAGATATTTTATTAATAGATGATATTCAGTTTATTAGCGGTAAAGAAGCAATGCAGGAAGAATTTTTTCATACATTCAATGCTTTATTAGATAAAGGATCACAAATTATTGTATCTGCTGATAGGGCACCTAATAAATTAATGCGTATTCAAGAGA